>JANOVD010000322.1:0-7927 GCA_031417255.1 Chitinophagaceae bacterium | reverse complement strand
GCAACTTTTTTGAATGAAATATAATTTTTCTCTAAGTGTCGCATCATTCATCATCAATGCGCCCTGTATAACATCACTGTGCCCGCCTAAATATTTGGTAGCCGAGTGCATGATGATATCTGCACCCATATCTAACGGGTTTTGTAAATAGGGCGATGCAAAAGTATTATCAACACACAATAATGCATTTGCAGCTTTTGATATGGCAGCAATGGCTTCAATATCGCTGATGTTCATCAACGGGTTTGTTGGCGTTTCAATCCATATCAACCTGGTGTTGGCAGTAACCGCTGCCTGTACATTTGCAGCATCGGTGGTATCAACATAAATAAATTTAATGCCGTACCGTTCCCAAACTTTTGTAAACAAACGGTAGCTGCCGCCATACATATCATTGGCTGCAATTACTTCATCTCCGGGGTTTAATAATTTTATTACACTATCGGTTGCAGCAACACCGCTGCCGAAAGCCAAACCGAATTTTGCATTTTCAATAACAGCATAAGCATCTTCCAATGCTTTACGGGTGGGGTTTTGGCTGCGGGCATATTCATAGCCTTTGTTTTTCCCGGGGGCTTCCTGCACATAGGTACTGGTTTGAAAAATGGGTGTCATAATTGCGCCGGTTGTTGGGTCAGGTTCGGCACCTGCATGAATAAATTTTGTAGCAATCTTCATTAGTGTAATAATTTATCAGTGATTATTTATGAGATGCAAAGTTGGTGAAATCTGCGTAAAAAGCAATTTATATTACCTGTGCGGCACATAAGTACCGCCAGTTGTAGTTTTTATCGGCATGTGCGGCCAGCGGTTGAATTTTTTTATCCAGCGATTTTTTTGTCAGTATACCTGCATTAACCAGTTTTCTCCTGGCTTCCTGTATATATTCCTGCAGGGCAGGATCCTGCATCCATTTTTTTTGAGGAGGCTCAAACCCGATTTTTTCTTTACGCCAAACAATTTCGCCCGGCAGTTTTTTATCCATGGTTTTACGTAATAGAAATTTGGTCCAGCCTTCATGCATTTTTAGTTGCGACGGCAGCGAAAAAACAAACTCAACCAGTTCATGATTTAAAAAAGGCAACCTTACTTCTACGCCATGTGCCATGCTGTTCCTGTCTGCAAACCGAAGCAATTCTTCCAGTCCCATTTCTGTTGTATTAAAATGCAGTATATCGTTGAGTTTTGTAACAATGGGTTTGTGAATACCTATCCATTCCTGGTGTTTTAACTGCTTTAAAAAATCCATGCTGATATCGGGATGTGAAATGGTTTTCCGGTATTCTCTTTTTTCCAACTGCATGGCAGCGTGTGCAGGAAGAAATGCTGCAAAATAATTTTTGATATCCCAGTGAAAGGGTTGGTTGTTTTTACGAAACGCAGTTCTTTCTTTTTGTGTAGCGCCCAGATTATGTCTGCTCAGCACTTCCTGCAGGTACCAGTGAATATATTTTGGATAGCCTGCCAAAATCTCATCGGCACCCTGGCCATCCAATAAAACCTTTACCTGGCGCTGTTTTGCCAGCTCAAAAACCTTGTACTGGGCAAAGTTGCTCGACGATTGAATTGGCTCTTCCTGGTGATAACAGAGTTTTTCAAAATCATGTATCAGGTCAACGGCATTTGGTTGTGTTTGAAAATTGTTTATGTTTAAGCCGGCAGCAACTGATTGAATATATTTTGATTCATCATTTTCGAAACCCGGAAATACGGCAGAAAATGTTTGTCCGCAGGACCCTGTGGGCAACCTCCCTGCTTTTTCTAAAGTGCCATTATTATTTTGTAATTGATTAATGGTGTAAGCAATGGAAGAGCTGTCGAGGCCACCGCTTAAGCTGGATCCCAGCGGCACATCGCTGCGTAACCGCAGTTTAACCGATCGGGTAAATAAACCCGTAAATTTTTCAATGGCATCATCGGCATTGATATCAATTTTTAGTTCTTTGTTTATACTCCAGTATTTTGTAATTTTTGAAAGCTGCTTTGATGCCGGTATGTAAATTAAATAATGTGAAGGCGGAAGCGAATAAATATCTTCAAAAAAAGTTTGTTCTTTATCAATACAATTTTGAACATGGCCCAGTGTAATATAATTGAGCAGCATTTTATTATCAATATGCTTCTCAATACCAATTGCCCACAGGGCTTTCATTTCACTGGCAAAAATAAAATTTGCTTCATCTTCGTAATAATAAAACGGCTTTTCGCCAAAGCGGTCACGGGCAGCAAAAAGCTGTTGTTCTTTTTCATCCAAGATGGCAAAGGCAAACATGCCGTCAAACTGTTGCAGGCATTTTTCTTTCCAGTAATCATAAGCGGCAAGAATTACTTCTGTATCGGATCTTGATGTAAAACTATAACCCTTGTTTTGTAAAAAAGATCTGATCTCAATGTAATTATAAATTTCGCCGCCATAAACAATCCGGTACCGGTTTGCAAAGCCCATGGGCTGTGCTGCATTTTTACTGAGGTCGATAACAGATAACCGCCGGTGCCCAAGGTGAACGGTGTTTTTTTCATTACTCCATTGCACTTCATCATCGGGGCCACGATGGGCAATGGCATCAGTCATTTTTTTTAAATGCGCCTGCGCTTTACTATTGGGAGCTTGTAATAATATTCCTGCAATTCCACACATAGTGTAAATATCAATAAAAAAATTAAGGGTTACGGGTTGAAAAAATAAAGTTTAATTGAAGTTAACCGGCAAAACAACTTTCATATCGCCCCAGGCCATCACCAGTTCGCAACCGTATGTTGAATTTTGAAACAACATGGTAAAATATTCAATTTCGATGTCGTTTTTAATTACAGGCAATTCAATTTCGGCCAGGTCTTTGGTTTTATCAATATGCAGGCCCCAGCTATACAGGTTTTCATTAAAAATTATTTTCCATGTACGGGCATCAGGTATGCAGTACATAATATACCGGCCGGGCGATAGCTTTTTTCCGTTGATGGTAACCGGTTTAAAAAATTCAATCTCCGTAGCTTCATTGGCTCCAAGCCGCCAGTCTTCACCATATCGCTGAATCGGGTTTTGGGTGGATGAGGAATCTGCAAAAATTATTCTTCCCTTTTTTTGAGGCCGGCTGTAAATAGCCCTGGCAACGGGGTTGGCCAGTTTGGGGTTCATCATTTTTTGCTTGGGGTAATCTTCCGGAAAATAGATCATATCCATGGGCGATTTATCCAGTGATAAGAGAACACTGTCTTTTACCGATACTGCAATACGCTGCGGTAAATTTTTATCATCAATCTTATTAACCTGCTGCCGGCAGGAAGTGATAAAACACAAACCAACAAGGGTAATGACTAAGAATACATACTTCATCTTTTTTATTTAAAGATACTGAAATCAAATGTTTAATACTACTTCGCTCATTCCATAAATTATATTTTTTATAAGGTGTATCTTATGAGTTATGCAGTACAAGTAATTCATCTAACTGCAAGGCAGCATATTTTTTAACATCAGGAAAAAATGCTGCATAACAAGTCTGCATTTCGGCATAAAATTTATTAAATAATGCAAAGGCAATTTCACTTTCGGTAAGGTAAGCTGCACGCCGCACCACGCCTCCAAAACTTTTTTCAATGCCCCAGGTGTAGCGGTAATTGTAAAGCCAGTCCTGCTCCTGCATATAAGGAAACATTTTTTTAAAAGGAGGAGGAAAGAGTTCGGTATGTGGTTCCAGCATTTGATAAGTATTTGCTGCAAATTGTTTCAATTCCGTTTCGGTATTAAACTCAGCTTTATCGTTTGCCAGAAAATGGTCGTACACTACATCGGCAAATGCGCCGCTGTACAGCCGGTATTGTGGCCTGAAAAAAGATTTCAGTTCATGTGTTGCTGCATGGGTATCGGTATAGTTGTCAATTAAGCGGTGCAGTTTAATGCCTTTTTGTACGGGTACTGGATAATCAAACTGTTTTTTACCCTTTATATAATCGCTGATCATATTGCCCACCAGTATTTCGGGCTTACCAAAAGAGAGATATGCATGTGCCAGGTAATTCATAATCGGGATAAAGATACTTAGATTAAAAGAGCTTTTGATGTTACAGGCCGATGCTTTGTAAATAATAAAAAGTTAATGCCGTTTTCAAAAAAATGAGTAGTTGAGTTTTGATTTATATCCTGCTGTAAACAATGCTGCAGTAATCTTTGGAAACAAGCCATGACTTTCTGTTTTGAAATTTAGCCGATATCCATTTACCTTCACACAAATATTTAACACAGTTATCATGAGTGTTGTTATTGTTTTTTTTAGTAAGATTCGGGTATGATGCAAAAAACAGATAAGATTTATATAGCGGGGCATACGGGCATGGTTGGTTCTGCCATATTAAATACACTGGTTGCCCGTGGATTTACCAATTTTGTTTACCGCAGTTCTGCGGAACTTGACCTGCGTAACCAGGCCGCAACAGACCGGTTTTTTGCTGAAGAAAAACCGCAGTATGTTTTTTTGGCGGCCGCAAAAGTGGGTGGCATTGTTGCCAATAATACTTACCGTGCCGATTTTTTGTACGATAACCTGATGATCGTTTCAAACATCATGCATGCGGCGTATAAAAATCAGGTTACCAAATTATTGTTTCTTGGTAGTTCCTGCATTTATCCCAAAATGGCGCCCCAGCCTATAAAAGAAGAATACCTGTTAACCGGGCCGCTTGAAAAAACAAATGAACCCTATGCCATTGCAAAAATTGCAGGTATTAAATTATGCGAAACCTACCGGGAACAATACGGCTGCAATTTTATCAGTGTTATGCCAACCAATATTTATGGAAAAAACGACAGCTATCATCCCGAAAATTCGCATGTGGTGCCTGCGCTCATCCGCAGGTTACATGAAGCAAAAATGCAGGGGGCAAAAGAAGTGGCGATATGGGGATCGGGTAATCCGCACAGGGAATTTTTATTTGCAGATGACCTGGCAGATGCCTGTATTTTTTTAATGGAAAATTACAATGAAAAGGAAATAATTAATATTGGTTGTGGTATAGATGTAACCATTAAAGAACTGTCACAGTTGGTAAAAGAAATAACCGGTTTTACAGGCGAACTTGTTTTTGATACATCAAAACCCGATGGAACACCACGCAAACTATTGGATGTAACAAAGATTAATAACCTGGGTTGGCATTATACAACCAAACTTAAAGAGGGGTTGCAAATTGCCTACAGCGATTTTTTACAAAAACAACAATTATCTTTAAACAGGTAAAAAAAAGATTACCCCAAAGACACAAAATAGAAATTATGAAAACCGCATTAATAACAGGAATAACCGGTCAGGATGGGGCTTACCTGGCAGAACTGCTGCTGGGCAAGGGTTATATGGTACACGGTATTAAAAGGCGCTCTTCGCTGATAAACACCAGCCGTATAGATCATTTGTACCAGGATCCGCATGAAAAAAACATACGCTTTAAAATGCATTACGGCGAACTTACCGATGGGCCAAATCTTATACGCATCATCCAGGAAACAAAACCTGATGAAATTTATAACCTGGGCGCCATGAGCCATGTTAAAGTGAGTTTTGATATACCGGAGTACACAGCCAATGCAGATGGTATTGGCGCTTTACGCCTGATGGATGCTTTGCGTATTTTAGGCATGGAGAAAAAAACAAAAATATACCAGGCTTCCAGTTCTGAAATGTATGGCCTGGTGCAGGAAGTGCCGCAAAGCGAAACAACGCCTTTTTATCCACGCAGCCCTTATGCGGTTGCCAAATTATATGCATACTGGATTGTGGTAAATTACCGGGAGGCTTATGATATGTTTGCCTGCAACGGTATACTTTTTAATCACGAAAGCCCTTTACGTGGCGAAACATTTGTTACCCGAAAAATAACCATGGCCGTTGCTGCTATTGTGCATGGCCTGCAGGATACTTTGTATTTGGGAAACCTGAATGCACAGCGGGATTGGGGACATGCAAAAGATTATGTAGAAGCGATGTGGTTAATGTTGCAGCAGGATAAACCTGAAGATTTTGTGATTGCTACCGGCATTACAACCACGGTGCGGAATTTTGTAAAAATGGCTTTTAAAGAAGTTGGTATTGAACTGAGTTTTACGGGAGATGGCCCTGCAGAAAAAGGAATTGTTGCGGCCTGTACTAATCCGGCGTATCAATTACCGGTTGGTAAAGAAGTGGTTGCTATAGATCCTGAATATTTCAGGCCTACAGAAGTAGATCTGTTAATTGGTGATGCCGCTAAAGCCAAAGCAAAGCTGGGCTGGCAACCAAAATACAGCCTGGATGGATTGATCAAGGAAATGGTTGAAGCCGATGTAAAGCTTGTTAAAAAATCAATGCTAAAATAAATTTTACCGCCCCGGCAAAGGCACCACCGGTAAACTTTCATTACCCGATTCATTAACGGATTGCACCGCAAAAAAATAATTGTCTTTTGAGTAAGGCAAACGCATTTCTGTTTCTGTAGTAAATATTTTCTTTTGCCAGAAAGCACTGGTGGTTTCCCGTAACAACACATAATAACCTTTTACTTTTCCAATTTTAGGGGACTGCCAAAATAATAAAGTGGAGTTGGTTAATCTTCTAACTTCCATTTTTACAGAGTCGGGCATGGCGGGTGCTTTTGATAAATTAGCCAGATTTGCCAGATTGACTCCGGTGTTTTTACGCAGGTATTCATAGTCAATATATTCTTCCAGGTCGCCGTATTGAATGCCGTTCTCAATCCTTACATCCTGGTGCTGGCGGGTATAATTCTCATTCATCTCCGTAATACGAACCGCTGCAAAGCCACGCTGCACAAAGGGTGTATGATCGCCGCCACGTAAAAAACGGTCGTTGCGGTAAATTAAAACCACTTCTATATTGTCAACATAGCGTTCGCCAACTTCTTTTACATAGCGGGCAAGCTGGCGGCTTTTTCCGTCGTTCTCCATACCAAGGTTACGGATGTTTGCTGCAACTTTTTCGGTTTCGTATGCCGGTATGCCTTCGCTAAAAACACGAACTTTTGTGTTGTTGATGATATTGGTTTCGTTACTGTTGTTGCTGCCCATGATGTCGTTATTCAGCACAGCAACAATATTCCAGCCTGCCTGTCCGGTAGGCAGGTTTTCTTTCTTTGCTTTTTCACTCATAAAAGCAGAACCCAGTAAACCCTGTTCTTCGCCGCTTACCGTAACAAAAATTATTGTAGCAGGAAAATTATGTTTACTCATTATTCTGGCACATTCAATAACTGCAGCACAGCCGCTGGCATCATCATTGGCACCGGGTGCATCGCCAAGGCGTTCTGTTGGGCTGCTACGCATATTATCTAAATGCCCGCTGATGATAAAGATGCGGTTATCATTGGGATCGGTTCCTTTTAATGTAGCCACCACATTACCTAAAAGAGTTGTGGTATCAATTCTTCTTTTGTCGGGTTGTAAAGTGGTGGTATCAATAAAGGCTGATAACCTTCCGTTGGATTGTTTAACAAACTCATTGAACTTGCCCAGTACCCAGTTACGGGCTGCACCAATACCACGTTTGGGATTGGTTTGTGTACTGAGCGTATTGCGGGTGCCAAAAGCAACCATACTTTTTATGTAAGATTTTAATGAATCGGCAGAAATTTCTTTTACCATCTTTTCAATTTCGGCATCACGCTGGATGGTGGTTTGGGCAGATGAAGAATTGAAAGCAAATAGGCAGGCAATAAGCAGAGTTTGTTTCATAAAATCATGTTTAAACTGAAATATACAAAGAAAGCTATTGTTTCGGTGAGTCACCCCAAAAAGGGTGGCTCACCGGGCTATAAGAATTTTTTTATAAACGCAATAAGGTTAGTCATAAAATTTATCAAATTTATTTCTACTAAGTTTTGGCTTTGCACCCTTAAAATAATGAAAGTTGTTGCTGCGGTGAGCCACCCTTTTTGGGGTGAC
>JANOVD010000321.1:0-2117 GCA_031417255.1 Chitinophagaceae bacterium | reverse complement strand
GGTTACCGCGGACATGTGATCATGTGTGAGGGAACGCACCAAACCACCATGCAGGAAAGTCATTCGGCCATTTACCGGATGTTTTCAAAATTTATGGTGATGTATTCCTATAAACGTGCTAACCTGATACTGGCAAACTCCTATGCCATACAAACCGACCTGATCGAGAACTTTAAAATAAAAACACCGGTACGGGTAATTTACAATCCTGTTGACCTGCATTTTATTAAATCATACGCTGCCGTACAGCCCGATTTTGTTTTCGAAAAAGATATTTTTCATTTTATTACAGTTGGCAATTTACGCAAAGAAAAAAATCAGCTTTTACTGATACAGGCATTTTTTATTTTAAAAAATCTGCCCTGTAAACTTTTGATTGTTGGTGCAGGTGTAATGGAAGAAGAACTAAAACAAAAAGTAAAAGACCTGGGCTTAATGCATAAGATCATTTTTTTAGGGTTCAACAATAACCCTTTTAAATTTGTAAGCCGCAGCAATTGTTTTGTATTAAGCAGCGATGTGGAAGGTTTTCCGAATGTATTGATAGAAGCATTAGCCTGTGGCAGGCCCGTTATCTCTACAGATTGCAGCTCGGGACCCAGGGAATTGCTGGCACCCGCTACCGACCTGCATCACCGTGCAATCAATACTTTTGAAATTGGTGAATACGGGATTTTAACACCGGTTAAAGATGTAATATCGCTTGCCAATGCCATGAAAAAAATGATGGATGACGGATCGTTACGAATCAACTTTGAAGCCAAAGCAGCAAAAAGAGCCGAGCAGTTTGATGTGGATGAGATTAAACAGTATTTTCATGTGGCTTTTACGGGATTGTGAGGGAGCTAATTTCCTGTTCCCTGATTAATTGAGTTATGATAGAAGGAAAAAGATATATAGAAATTGTGAAGCTTTTTTTCTCTTTTCTTATTACTGAGTTTGATTTTAATCATACAGAAGAAATAGAAAACAGAAATTACTTTTATGATGTGGAATACAGGGATGCCACAAGAGCCATTTCTGTATCTTATGAAAATATTGAGGATTATTTACTCGTAATAGTCTTCGAACTGAAAAAAGATCAGCTTCCTGATTATGATGATAAACACGCACGCTACATTTAAATGCATTAAATAAAGTCATACTTCCCCAAATTGATAAAATGGAAATGGAAGAAAATAATCTATTATTTGATAAGTTTGAAACCAAGGATAACATTGAGAGAAAATTATTAAAGTCTGCAAAGGAATTAAGATTAAGTTTAAAGCATTGGAATAAAGTTTAGATTAAAAAATGCCCGAGCATAACAGGGGCTTTGGATGAAGTTCAAACTGTGGACGTCAAGTGCCTAAAATCCTTTAATTTAAGCATGCGAATTAGGGACAACCTCTGATGTGAAAATTATATATAAAAATGTTTATAAAATCAACATGTCAAAAGCGAAAAATAAAATATCCCTGGTTGATGAAATAATAATTAATAAGATTTACTATATCCGTAAGCAAAAAATAATGCTGGATAGAGACCTGGCAGAATTATACGGCGTTGAGGCGATAAGATTAAGAGAACAGGTAAAAAGAAATCTCGACAGGTTTCCATCACATTTTATGTTCCGGCTATCAGCGAAAGAGGTTGAAGCTATGGTATCGCAAAATGCGATACCATCAAAACAGCAGTTGGGTGGCTTTCTGCCTTATGCTTTTACAGAACATGGCGTATTGATGGTAGCAAGTGTATTAAAAAGCAAACAAGCTTTGGATGTAAGTATCAAAGTAATAGAAATCTTTGTGAAAATGAGAGAAATGTTATCAACGAATAAAGATATTTTATTGCAGATGCAAAAAGTAGAAAAGAAATTAACTGCACACGATGAGGATATAAAATTGATTTTTGAAGCATTGAAACAGTTATTAAATCCGCCACAAGAACCAAGGAAAAGAATAGGCTTTAAACCAGACGATTAATAAAAACTCAGTTAATAAAGGAATTACACCAGCCTTTGTATAATTTTAGATTGGGACTTTGCCTGGAAGAATACTGCCAACTAATTAATGACTATTTTTGCCCCGCTTAAAGCAATTATATATGCATACTATTTTACTCACCGGAGGGGCTGG
>JANOVD010000320.1:0-7696 GCA_031417255.1 Chitinophagaceae bacterium | reverse complement strand
TGTGCCTATGTACATGCGTATTGCAAACGAACTCTATTTAAAAAGATTAATTGTTGGTGGTTTTGAATGGGTGTATGAATTTAGCCGCAATTTTCGCAATGAAGGTATGGACCGCACACACAATCCAGAGTTTACTGTTTTGGAATTTTATGTGGCTTACAAAGATTACGAATGGATGATGGACACCACAGAACAAATGCTTGACAAAGCTGCTGTGGCAACAAACGGCACCACAAAAGTTATGGTAGGCGATAAAGAAATTGATTTTAAAGCACCATACAAAAGAATTACGATGTACGATGCCATTAAAGAACATACCGGTTTTGATATCAGTGAAATGGATGAAGCCGGCATCAGAAATGTTTGCAGTGAATTAAAAATTCATGCCGATGAAAAATGGGGCAAAGGAAAACTGATTGACGAAATTTTTGGCAGCAAATGCGAAGCCAATTATATTCAGCCAACCTTTATTACTGATTACCCGGTAGAGATGAGTCCGCTTACCAAAAAGCATCGCAGTAAACCCGGACTGGTAGAGCGTTTTGAGCTAATGTGCAATGGCAAAGAAATTGCCAATGCCTACAGCGAGTTGAACGACCCTATTGAACAGCGTGAACGTTTTGAAGAGCAAACCAAACTGATGGAACGTGGCGATGATGAAGCCATGTTTATAGATCATGATTTTTTACGGGCGCTTGAATATGGTATGCCGCCAACCAGCGGTATTGGTTTTGGTATAGATAGAATTACGATGCTGCTCACCAATCAGCATTCCATACAGGATGTGCTTTTCTTTCCGATGATGAGACCGGAGAATTAGCCTGAATAATAAAACTTAATCTTACATTAGCAGTATGAGAATATTTTTTTGTGCCTGAATGTTGTTGGTGCAAATAAAAAAAAGCAGTATAAAAAAAGATTTTCTCATACTGCTAATGTAAGATTAAGTTTTATTATTCAGGCTAATTCTCAGGCCTCATCATTGGAAAGAAAAGTACATCCTGTATAGAATGCTGATTGGTGAGCAGCATGGCAATCCTGTCGATACCAAAACCAATACCGCTGGTTGGCGGCATACCATATTCAAGTGCCCGTAAAAAATCATGATCTATAAACATGGCTTCATCATCACCACGTTCCATCAGTTTGGTTTGTTCTTCAAAACGTTCACGTTGCTCAATGGGGTCGTTCAACTCGCTGTAGGCATTGGCAATTTCTTTGCCATTGCACATCAGTTCAAAACGCTCTACCAGTCCGGGTTTGCTGCGGTGCTTTTTTGTAAGCGGACTCATTTCAACCGGGTAATCGGTAATAAAAGTTGGCTGTATATAGTTGGCTTCACATTTTTCGCCAAAAATTTCATCAATTAGTTTTCCCTTGCCCCATTTTTCATCAGCATGAATTTTTAATTCGCGGCAAACATTTCTTATTCCTGCCTCATCCATTTCACTGATGTCGAAACCGGTATGTTCTTTAATGGCATCGTACATGGTAATTCTTTTGTACGGCGCTTTAAAATCAATAGTCCTGAGCGGAGCCGAAGGATCACCAACTAATACTTTTGTAGTTCCGTTTGTTGCTGTTGATGCCTTCTCCAGCATTTGTTCGGTGGTATCCATCATCCACTCATAATCTTTGTAAGCAACATAAAATTCCAGCACGGTAAATTCAGGATTGTGTGTGCGGTCCATCCCTTCGTTGCGAAAGTTGCGGCTGAATTCATACACCCATTCAAAACCACCAACAATTAATCTTTTTAAATAGAGTTCATTGGCAATACGCATGTACATCGGTACATCCAATGCATTGTGATGTGTTGTAAATGGCCTTGCCAATGCACCACCGGGAATACTTTGCAATACAGGCGTATCTACTTCCAGTGCGCCACGCTCATTTAAAAATTCGCGAATGGCGTTTACCATTTTGGTACGCTTGATAAAAGTTTCTTTAACACCGGGATTTACAATCAGGTCGGCATATCGTTGCCTGTACCGGAATTCGGGATCAGTTACTTCATCAAATGATTCACCATCTTTTTCTTTAACAATGGGCAATGGCCTTAATGATTTTGTAAGTATTGTAAACTCCCTTACATGAACAGAAGTTTCGCCGGTTTTTGTGGTAAACACATAACCTTTAATACCAACTATGTCGCCAATATCTATTAATTTTTTCCAAACAGTTTGATACATGGTTTTATCCTCGCCGGGGCAAATATCATCCTGCTTAATATAAAACTGAATTTTACCAACCGAATCCTGCAGTACAGCAAAATTTGCCTTACCCATATCCCGTACACTCATGATGCGGCCGGCGATGCATACATCCTTAAATTTATCATCCCACCCATGAATTAGAGTCTCTGCATTACAATTTGTTTTGATTTCAACTGAAGTGGTGTTAACTGGGTACAATGCTGCCGGGTAGGCATCAATGCCGAGCTTGTTAAGTTCTGTCAGTTTTTCCCTGCGGATGATCTCCTGTTCTGATAAATGTTGTGTACTCATATACAATTTAAGTTTTGTTGTGGTTCTGTTAACAACAACTACTTGTTTTTATTTAGAGGTGTAAAGATACCGCATACAAATCATTTGTGTATTTAGGGTTTTCGGCACTGTAATTGCCAATATTCTTTTATATTTTTAAATGCATAAAATAAAAGATGATGAAAAGAATTTTAATAGTTGTATTGTTTTCAGGCCTGTTTTATGGCTGCGATGTTATTAAACAGTTCCCACAAATGACGGGTGTTACCGAGGCCGAGGCAGGCGAAGGTATAAAGGAAGCACTTGGCCAGGGTTTGGCCGGGGCTGTACTGAAGTTAAATAAAGAAGATGGCTTTTTTAAAGATGCTTTTTATAAAATACTGATTCCTGAAGATGCCAGGAAGATTGAAAACACGTTAAGGGATATTGGACTGGGCAACATGGTTGATAAAGCGATCTTACAAATTAACCGTGGCGCCGAAGATGCCGCCGGCTACGCCAAACCCATTTTTGTGAATGCCATAAAAAGCATAACCATACAGGATGCTATTGGACTGGTACGAAACGGTGACACCAGTGCCACCCATTTTTTCAGAGAGAAAACAACAGCCCAGTTGGTTGCAGCATTTACACCAATTATCAAATCATCGCTTGATAAAGTAAATGCTACCAAATATTACAGCGATATGGTGAATAAATACAACAGCCTGCCCATAGTGTTTAAAAAATTAAATCCAGATCTTACCGGTTATGTAACCAGCAAAGCCACCAATGCACTTTTTGATCTGGTGGCACAGGAAGAAAGAAATATCCGCAATAATTTTGCGGCGAGAACAACGGAGCTGTTAAGGAAAGTGTTTGGGGGTCTGTATTAAAAAGATCCAGCCGGAATGTATGCAGTAATATTTTATTCCCAGATATTGTTCAGCACCACATCAACAGTGCAGCCGGCATCTAAAAGAAATGTGTAAGGCAGGTCTGTTGATATTTTTTCCAGGTGATATTTTCCATCTTCTTTAAGCAGGTAAACTTCTATTTCATTTTTATCAACATCAATAATGATATAGTAAGGAATTTTGTACGACTGGTAAATAGTAAATTTATTATTACGGTCTTTCATGGCTGTTGATGGCGAAAGAATTTCAACAACAAGTGCCGCCGGAAAATTAAGAAATGGTTCCTTTATTTCTTTACATACAACAACGGCATCGGGCTGTACAACAGTATCTTCCGAAACTTTGATATCAATAAAATCGTAAACCTTGCAATTTTTGCAGCCCGATTTTTTTATCGCATTTCTTAACTCTCCTTTAATATTTGAGCTTACCCATTGATGCCTGGGGTTTGGTGCAGGGCTCATGGCATAAGGTATGCCTTCAATTATTTCCCAACGGCCTTCCCAAAGGCAATAATCCTCGTAAGTGTAATGAGGCAATATTTTTACTGCTGACGACATAAATCAAATTTACACTAATTAATTACAATAATAAACAGAGTGCCGAACTTTGCCAAAGTTTTAAAATTTGGCAAAGTTTCTGCCATTGTTTTCAGGAAATATTATTGATTGCGTAAAAAGAAATCATTTGCTGCATTAGCGCCGTTTTTATAAAGCAACAGTTTATCCTCTTGTTTTGTTTTTTTTATCCGGGAAAAAATATTTCCCTGGCTCACATAAATGGTTCTTCCTATCTCATTTTCCAGCCCGGGATATTTCCGGCTAAGTGTTTCCATCAGCAGGTTTACAAAGGCATAAAGATATTCAGACGAGGTATTGATATTATATGCAGGTATTTTTATGCTATGGTTGTTTAAGGAATCTATCTGTTGGGGCCTTTCTAATTTTATGCCCAGTGTTTGCCGGTTGAATTTTACTTTATCGCACAGTAAGGCGTTATTGATACCTGATTCACAGGTATCAAACATGTTGATGGGGTAATTGGCCAGCATGCCGCCATCTACATAATAATTAACAAAAGAAAGGGTGTCTGTTTTTTTAATTTTCTGCAACTGGTTGTCTAATGCTACCGGTTCAAAATATAAGGGTACGCCGCCGCTTATTCTCACTGCCAGCGCCAGGGGCATCGAAGGCGTATTTTCGTAAGAAAAAATTTCAAGTTGTTGTTTACTGAGGTTAGTGCCGGTACAATAAAAATCTTTATACAGGTTATTATTTACATGCAGGTTATGCAATTGCTCAAAAGTTAAAAGCGGGTTGCCCGTTTTATGTTTTACCAGCCGCTGAAGCCATTTTTCAAACGCATTCCCTTTATAAATCCCAAAATTCTTTTTAAAACGTTTGTATTTACCCAGCAGTCCACCCCTGCCGTCATTAAATTGCTCTACGGGAAGTTCCCTCATCAGGCTGTCAATTTCAATGGCATTGTAGCCAACACATATCAACATACCGGCAATGGAACCGGCAGATGAACCTCCTACTTTTTCTATCTGTTGTAAAATTCCTTTTTCTTCCAGTACGCTAAACACACCTGCATACGCAAGTCCACGTACACCACCACCTTCCAACACCAGGTTTTTGTAGTCGTATTTTTTTTGTGAAAAACAAACAGATGGAAACAACAGTACAACAATTAGTTTTTTCATTTAGTGAAAATATAATAATGGCAGTACATGAAAAGTTAAAAGCAATTTAATAATCAGCCAGCAATACCTGCCACGCCTCATTAACTTTTCCTGCATCCAATAATTCTTTTGCATAGCGATGCAGCTCTGTATCCATTTCATCCGGATTGATGGAAAAGTACTGGATGATGTTTTTGAGTTTATCATCATTAAAAGCAGGATCAACAAAAGGCATTTCGTTTACATTGGCCAACTGGCCTAAATCATTACCGGTAAGTATTTTACTATTGCGGATACTTTCGGGCAATGCATCAACACCAATACCAAGTTGGGTATTGGGCTTAGGTACTTTAAACAGGTTTGTTTCATCAATTTTTGCATACCAGTCGCCGCCAAGCCGGGCCACATGGTGCAGTTTGGTTTGGTCAATTTTATTATCTGCGTCTAAAATACTTTCATCAATATGCATACAAAGTATTTCACAAATTACCAGGTTGCCTGCGCCGCCTTCGGTACCAAGTGGTTTTACTTCTAAAACTTTACATTCTAATTTTACCTTACTTTCTTTTACCATGGGCGGTTTTACGATGGTTGCTTTTTCTGCGGTAAACCCGGCTTTTATAAATTCATTGGTGCCTTTCGGAAATTCGCAACTGGCAAGCGAGGTTTGTTGCACCATATCATAATCTACAATGTTAATCACCACTTCAGGAACTTCCAAAACATTTTGTAAACTATGTTTGATGGTATTATCCCTTACTCTTCTTGCCGGCGAAAAAATAACAACGGGCGGGTTGGAAGAAAATAAATTAAAAAAACTAAAAGGCGATAAGTTTACATTTCCAGCCTTATCAATTGTAGATGCAAAACATATCGGCCTGGGTGCAATGGCGTGTTGCAAATAGTTTTGAACATCGGCAGGGTTGATATCTTTTAAGTTGATTAGCATGATTTATTTTTTACCGCTAAGGCGCAAAGACGCTAAGTTTAAAAATTATTTACAAAACGTTTTATACCATCTTTTATAAGAGGAACATGAAAGTTTACCAAAAATCCTAATTTCTTTTGGGAAAGTTTCAGGTAAGAAATAATTTGAGCAGTATAAACCGGATGCAACACATCTGCACATTTAATTTCAATAATAATTTCATTTTCTACAAGGATATCAATTGCATAATATTTCCCTGTATCATATCCTTTATAAAACAATTTTACCTGAACCTGGTTTGTTGCAAAAATATTTCTTAATTCAAATTCCTTTAACAAAGCATATTCATAAGCAGACTCAAGTAATCCCGGGCCAAGTTCTTTATGAACATGAAAACAAGCATCAACGATTTGTGATGTCAGTTCATTATATTTTTCCCTTGTCATTTACTTTGCGCCTTAGCGTCTTTGCGGTTATAATTTTTTCAAGGCTAAAATAGAAAAATCACTTTCATCCTTCACAATCGTATTACTCAATTTCCCCAACCCGTCAATCTCCATTTCTACTACATCGCCTTCCTGTAACCATTGCTCTTCATAATCAGGGTTATTTAATTTACCGGTTCCGTTCAATTCTAAGAAACATCCTGTGCCTGCTGTTCCGCTGCCGATCACATCGCCGGGCATCATATCAACACCATAACTGCAGCGCTCAATAATTTCTGCAAAGGTCCAGTCCATATCAGCAAGGTTGCCTTCGCTAACCTGTTTGCCATTTACCCAACATTTCATGCCCAGGTTCCAGGCTTTACCGGTATGCTCTTCTTTGCACGGTACTTCAAATTGTTCCAGTTCATCCAATGTAACCAGCATAGGGCCGATAACGGTACTAAAATCTTTTCCTTTTGCAGGGCCAAGGTTCAGCAACATTTCTTCCATCTGTAAGGTTCTTGCACTCATATCATTCATGATCATGAGGCCACCAATATATTCATCAGCGTCAGTAGCTTTAATGTTTCGGCCGGGTTTGCAGATTACAATTGCAGCCTCAAGTTCAAAATCGAGTTTTTTAAAATGATCGGGCATACAAACAATATCGCCGGGGCCCTGTATGCTGTTGTGATTGGTAAAATAGAAAATAGGGTACTGGTCGTATTCGGGAATCATATCCACTTTCCGGTTTCGCCTGGCAGCAGCCACGTGTTGGCGAAAGGCATAAGCATCACGGCAACTGGTTGGGTGTGGTACAGGTGCAATAATTTCAGCATCTGCAAAAGGTTCGCCCAGTATATTTCTAACCAGGCCATCTTTAATTTTTTGTTCAACAGCCCTGGCCATGGGTAAAATATCTTCCCAAAAGTTTAAAAACATCGACATGGTAGTGGGTAAATCATTGTGTAATGAATCCATGGCATAAATATTGCCGTCGACAATAATTCCCAATTGATCGTGTCCGTCCTTTAAATATGTAACTAATTTCATAATTGTTTAATTGTAGTGACAAAATTAACTATTTATAATCTGGAAAAAATATTAATGGATTTGCTATTAGATGAATTTTTATTTATTTTACTTCTTAATTAACCGATATGAAATTTGATAAAATTCATAATAAAGGGCAAGCCAGGTTATTTAAAAATCAGTACCTGGAGTATTTGACCAAAACCCATCCGCTGGTTATTTGGGGAATGTACTTACCCGTG
>JANOVD010000319.1:0-12194 GCA_031417255.1 Chitinophagaceae bacterium | reverse complement strand
AATTTTCTTATTGTCATTTGCAAAGAGCTTAAACTTTTTTTATGAGTGCCTCAGGCTGACAGCTCAATTAATCAATGCTCAAAAATAACTCAGTTTGGTTTTTGGCGACAGCGTTAATAAGGTTTCATACATCAGCCTGATCGTATTTTCAATATCATCTTTATGCAGCATCTCCACAGTTGTATGCATATAACGTAAAGGAATTGAAATTAAAACCGAAGGGCAACCATCATTGGCATAGGCAAATGAATCAGTATCGGTGCCGGTGCTCCGGCTAACTGTGTTGTATTGAACGGGTATCTTATTTTTAACAGCGGCGGCCTGCACAACATCCAGCAGTTTATTATGTACCGCCGGGCCAAAAGTAAGCGATGGGCCTTTGCCGCAACTGCATTCACCCTGTACCATTTTATTGATCATCGGTGTGGTGGTATCATGCGTAACATCGGTGATGATAGCGATATCGGGTTTTATGCGGCGGGCAATCATTTCGGCGCCACGCAAACCAATTTCTTCCTGCACCGCATTTACAATGTATAATGCAAAAGGCAGTTTTTTCTTATTGGCTTTCAGCAAGCGGGCAACTTCGGCAATCATAAAACCACCAATGCGGTTATCAAATGCACGGCCTATCAAATAATCGTAAGCAATTTCTTCATAGCCTTCTTCATACGTTGCAACGGCGCCAATATGAATACCCAGTGCTTCCACTTCTTTTTTGTTTCGGGCACCACAATCCAGGAACAGGTTATCAACTTTAGGTTGTGTTTCTTTCGTATCACTGTTGTTCATACGTGTATGAATGGCCGGCCAGCCAAACACAGCTTTTACCGCTCCTTTTTTTCCATGAATCAAAACTCTCATAGACGGTGCTATCTGGTGATCCACTCCCCCGTTGCGTTTCAGGTATATCAGCCCTTCGGGCGAAATATAATTTACAAACCAGCTTATTTCATCGGCATGTGCTTCAATAACTACTTTAAAAGCAGCATCGGGATTGATAACGCCTACCGCTGTTCCGTAAGGATCGGTAAAGTGGGTATCAATGTATGGCTTTATATATTCAAGCCATAATTTTTGTCCGCCGGTTTCAAAACCTGTTGGAGACGGATTGTTGATATAAGTTTTTAAAAAACCGTAAGATTGATCGTTGAGTATGCTTTTTGATTTTTTTGCTTTAGCCATAATGGTAATTTAATTGGCTCAAAATTACTTAGAAGCTGTTTAAAAACAGCATTTAAAATTCACCATTTATATTTTTGTAGCCACGAATTCCACGAATAGACACGAATAGAAAATATTATTAGTGATAATTCGTGTAATTCGTGGCAAAGAAAAACTAACAAGTAGTTTCTTTAAGAACTTTTAAATACCCGCTATGTAAGTTGCCAAAGCCGAAAATAACATCAATCCATCTACAAAAAAGTAATAAAAAAAATACCCCCTTTTTTGCAGGGAAAGATAATAAAGATAACCAACTGCCAAAGCCGAAAGCAGCAAAGTAACGGCCTGCTGTAGATCCATTCCAAAATACTGCAGCAAGTACACACTACCCACCAGTATCACAAAAAGAATGGCAGCTAAAAAATTTAATGCTGCAGGTTTAAGATCGGTTGCAATACTGTGCAGCCCTTTTATTTTATCAAGAGAAACATCACGGTTATCAAATACAACACATAACAACAGCATGAAGAGAAAGCGGTTCAGCAATAAACCTATCTCCATGCCTGTTAACAAAAATGCAGGTTTAAGCAAAGGTAAAAAGGCGGTAACATACATCCAGGTAAATGCCAGCAGAACGGTTTTTAAAAAACCTATGCGCCTGGTAAATCGTAAAACTTTAAATGGCAACAGCGGAATAACGTATAAAATGTTTAATAGTAATGCTGGCCAAAGCAGGCTGATGGTTAGCGGAGTTTGTGTATAACAAATAAAAAGCCCCGTAAAATAAAACGCCAGCAGTGCTATTTTAAGCCGTTCCTTCTTATAAAATATTTGCTGATAAAAAACCGTTCCCAATATTTTTTTACATAATAACCAATATGAATTATAGGAGGCAAGTGTTGCAAAAAAAACAAAACCCAATAACCAATAATCAGTTTGCATCTGCAACAGTGTAGCCGTTTGAAAACACATGGCTACCGCACAAAAAGCAATAAAGATAGAATGGGACAGGATGAATTGGAGCCATTTCATTACCGGCATTCAAAATAAACCGGTTCTGGAGTAGTTATTACATTACTCTTGTTTTTGGCAAAATCTTTTATATAAAATTCAAAATACAAAGTATCGGTATGCAGCGGATTACCCGGCAGAGATCTGCATTTCAATACTTTTGTAATGGTAATATCAACATCGGCCTGGAAATTGCTTTTCCCGGCTGTTTGCAAATCAGGAAAAGGTAAAGAATCAAAATCGTTGGTCAACAAATTTTTCATGTAGATAAAAGCAGTATCTGTTGAATTTTTACCCAGGTCTCCCTCAGCATCTGTAACGTTTAAAGTAATAACAGGCACAGCACTGGTTGGCGACAGGTTAACCGCATTGTGCGAAAGCTTCTTAAATTTGATCTGTGGAGCTGTAGTGAATTTATCTTTTTTACAGGCTGTAAAAACTAAAATAACCAGGGTAAATAGTAAACTGTATCGCATCTTTGTGTTTTGTTTGTCAAATTTAATGAAAGCAGGTGAAACAATCCGTTAAAAATATGGAGTTCCAGAAAAGGATTTTTGCTGCTTCGGCCGGTAACTTTAACGAATTGGCTGTTGAACTGTTCAATTATCAATACCAAAACAATACCGTTTACCGGCAATATTGCGATGCACTAAAAACAAATGTTGAATCGGTTCATTCCATCAAAAAAATACCCTTTTTGCCCATATCGTTTTTTAAAACACATACAGTTAAGACCGGAGAATTTGAAACCGATACCATTTTCGAAAGCAGCGGAACTACACAATCTGTCAACAGTAAACATTTTGTAAAAGACATTGAATTGTACAGACAAAGTTTTACAACCTGTTTTAAAAAGTTTTACGGACTACCCGAAAATAAATGCATACTTGGTTTATTGCCATCTTACCTCGAAAGAAAAAATTCGTCGTTGGTGATTATGACAGAAGAACTTATTAAAAACAGCGACAACCTTTTAAGTGGATTTTATTTGAACGATCATGAAAAGCTGCACCGCACTTTAATGCATAATGAATTATTAAAAATGCCTACGCTGCTTATTGGTGTTACCTATGCCCTGTTGGATTATGCCGAAAAATATCCCATGCAACTGCGTAACACCATTGTTATGGAAACCGGTGGTATGAAAGGTAGAAGGCAGGAAATGACCAGGCCGGAAGTACACAGCCGTTTGCAGGATCAATTGGGAATTAGCCTGGTGCATTCGGAATACGGGATGACAGAATTGTTATCGCAGGCCTATTCAAAAGGCGATGGCATTTTTCATTGTCCCGGCTGGATGAAAGTTTTACTAAGAGATGAAGACGACCCGTTTCATATCATGAGCGGTGCAGATGCTGAAATAAGATCGCAAACAGGCATCATTAATATTATTGACCTTGCCAATATACACAGTTGCAGTTTTATTGCCACTGATGATATTGGCCGATTGCATGCCAATGAAAGCTTTGAAATATTGGGCAGAATGGACAGCAGTGATGTACGTGGATGCAGTTTGATGACGATATAATTATACTTATCAACATATTTTTTTAAGCCTTGATAAAAATTCATTTTGGGTTGAACTTTTTAAATCAATACCCTTATCTTTGCACTCCAAAAATAAAAAGGCTGAATTGGTAGCTCAGTTGGTAGAGCAATACACTTTTAATGTATGGGCCCAGGGTTCGAGTCCCTGCCAGTTCACAAAGCTTCCGAAAAACGGAAGCTTTTTTATTAGATGGCTTTTGTTTATATCATATATTCAGAAAAGGTCAATAAATATTATGTAGGGGCTTGCATAGACCTGCAGAGAAGGTTATATGAACATAATATTGGACATTCAAAATTCACCGCAACAGGTATTCCATGGAAATTGATGTACAAAGAGGAATTTATTGATCTCCTCACAGCAAAAAAGCGGGAAATGGAAATAAAAAAAATGAAATCCAGAAAGTACATTGAAAAATTGATTGGTAGCTAAGTTGGTAGTGCATCCCGATTTTTATCGGGAGGGCCTAGGGTTCGAGTCCCTGCCAGTTCACAAACCCCCGCCTTCGGGGGTTTTTTTATTCACTAAATTTGCGTTCGGCAAATTAATCCCTCTATTTTTGTATTAGTATGAATACAGATTTCTTCAAAAACAAAGTAGTAGTTATTACAGGTGGCAGCGATGGCATTGGTAAAGCATTGGTTGATGCACTGATTCACCTGGGTGCCAAAGTAGCTACCTGTGGCCGCAACCAGGATAAATTGTACGATCTGCAATTACTGCACTCTGGTAAACCTTTACATACGATAGTAGCCGATGTAAGTAATTACAACGATTGCAAAAATTTTATTGACACAACCATGCAGGTTTTTGGCGGTATTGATATTCTGATCAACAATGCCGGTATTTCTATGAGGGCACTGGTTAAAGATCTGGATGTGGAAGTAATAGAAAAAGTAATGGACATTAATTTTAAAGGAACATTATATTGCACTAAACTGGCGCTCGATTCAATTATTGAGCGTAAGGGAACCATTGTTGGTGTATCTTCCATTGCAGGTTACAGGGGCTTGCCGGGGCGGAGTGGTTATTCGGCCAGCAAATATGCCATGACAGGATTTTTGGAAGCACTGCGTACCGAAATGATTGACCATAAAGTAAACGTGATGTGGGTGTGCCCGGGATTTACAAGTTCCAATATCCGCCATACGGCGCTCAATAAAAAAGGAAAATCGCAGGGCGAAAGCCCGATGGATGAGGGAAAAATGATGAGTTCGGAAAAATGTGCGGTACATATTTTAAAAGCCATTGAAAAAAGAAAAAGAACACTGGTGCTAACTTTCAAAGGCAAACAAACAGTTTTTTTGAATAAATTTTTTCCGTCTCTGGCAGATAAATTCGTGAAGAATTTTTTCTTTAAAAACGGAGAACTGGTACGTTAATCCGTTAATCCGTTTAAACGTTAATCCGTTTAAACGTTAACTTGAATAATGTATTTACGGATTAACCAATTAACTAATTAACGGATTAACGATCTAAAAAAAATGCCCTTATTAACCCTTACTTCCGATATTGGCCAGCAGGATTTCCTGATTGGCGCAGTTAAGGGACAATTATTACAAACAAACAGCAATTTTACTTTAATAGATATTTCACACAGTATCTCTCCTTTCAATTATCCGCAGGCAGCCTATGTTTGCCGCAATGCCATAAAAAATTTCCCTGCCGGCACTTTTCACCTGATACTGGTTAATTTATTTGACGAAAAACCTGAGCATATGCTGCTGGCCGAGCACAACGGACATTTTATCGGCTGTGCCGATAATGGATTATTGACCATGATACTTGAAGAAGTTCCGCAAAAAGTGGTTGCACTGGCGCTGGATAAAAACCAGCAGAAAAATACCATTTATTGTACTTCGGTTTTTGCCAAAGCATTTAACGATCTGCAAAATGGAAAAAAGATTGAAGAGACAGGTGATACAGGCATATCTATTCATGTTAAAAATCCCTTAAGGCCCATGCTGGGCAATGATTATATTGAAGGACAGATTATTTTTATAGATAATTTTGAGAACGTGATCGTTAATATTCATAAAGATGAGTTTGAAGAACAGCGAAAAGGGCGGAGTTTTAAAATTGTTTTTAAAAGAGACGAAGTTATTGATAAGATAAGTGAAACCTATGCCGATGTAAATGAGGGCGAAAAACTGGCGCTGTTCAATTCGGCCGGATACCTGGAGATTGCCATCAACAAAGGCAATGCCGCAGGCTTGTTGGGATTACAAAGTTTTGCAGAAAAACAATTGCAGCAAAGCCAGTATATGAACAGCCGGCTGTTTTATCAAACGGTGAAGTTGTATTTTGAATAGCGGCCTCACCCCAACCCGGCCCCTCCTATCCTCCCCGAAGGGGAGGGAAATGGAGAAGATTGAAGCCTAGATAATGTTTTGCAAAAATGAAAACTGATGCATTATTGATGAAGAAAGAATTAAAGATGATGTGGAAGATATAATGCCTGGATATGTTTAATGCACCGCCTCCTCTCTTTCGGAGAGGTTACTGAGCAAAGCGAAAGTAAGGAACGTAGTTCGGGGAGGTGAGGCTGCTGAATAAAGTATCAAGAGTACAAGAGAGCCCCGCCGCGGCGGGGACGATGATGACCAAAGAAAAAATGCCGGGAACAAAATTTTTAACAAACCACAATCAATGCTCCTTTAAGAATTAGGAATTTGGCATTCATAAAAAACATATCGCCCGATCAATCTACTGATAAGGAATTGCTGATTGCTTTTAAGCAAACAGGCAATATTAACCTGCTGAGCAATTTGTATCAACGCTATATGGACCTTGTTTTTGGTGTGTGCCTGAAATATTTTAAAGATGCCGAACGCAGCAAAGACGCCGTAATGGACATTTTTGACGAATTAAACACAAAACTGAGGGTGCATGAAGTAGAAAATTTTAAGGCCTGGTTACACGTATTGGCACGAAATTACTGCCTGATGCAATTGAGGAGCCCCAGGAACATAAAAACTACGGAATTTAACGCTGGTTTTATGTATTCCGAACAAAATACGCATCTGAATGGCGAGGCTTTGGAAAAAGAAGAAAATTTTAAGAAATTAGAGCAATGCATGGACACTTTACCGGAAGAACAGAAACAGGCTGTACAATTATTTTACCTGGAAAGCAAATGTTATAACGAAATTGCAGTTATAACCGGGTTCGACTGGAATAAAGTGCGGAGTTATATTCAAAACGGAAAGCGGAATCTTAAACTTTGTATGGAGGAAAAACAGTTAAAAATTGATGTGCAGCAAACATGAGCAGCGAAAATAAATATATTAAATACACGGCCGGGGATATTGAAAAATACCTCGCAGGTAAGCTGTCGCAACTGGAGATGCATGCGATGGAAAAAGCAGCATTGGACGATCCGTTATTATACGAAGCCATGGAAGGTTACGAAGGCATGAAAGATACCGAATGGAATAATCAACTGGTTTCGCTTCGGGAAGCTATTGCCAACAAAGGCGTTGTGGCAAAAGTAATTCCGTTGCACAAAACAAAAAACAGGTGGTGGAAAACAGCAGCCGCTATCTTTATACTTGGTTTTGCAACCGCATTAACTATTTATTTAGCCAACGATAATCCGGAAGAAAAAAATAATCCGCAGATTGCACAAACACCAACCATTACTTTTGCTGCAGATAGTTTGTTGCAACCCGAAAACCCTGCCCCTGCAACAGGTACAGTATCGCTTAATCCTACAGCTTCGGCCACTACAGAAGATATAAAAACAACTACTGATTTACTTACGCAGGCACAAACAGAAAAAAAGCCGGATGATAAATATATTCCTGACCCAAATGCTCCACAGGTAAAAGCTGTTGAAAATGATGCGGCGGCCGGTGCAGCAAACAATGAAAAAATTATTGCAAATGCGCCACCAATTGTTACCAACCCTCCTCCGGCTGCAAATAATAATGGGCAATCTGATGAAGTAAATAATGCCGCAAAAAACAAAGCAGCACCAAAATCACTTTACGAAAATGAAACATTGAGCCGCCAAAAAAATAATTCAAACGCATCTTTTAAAAAAGAAGCTCCCTTAAATAATTTTTTTACTGCACAGGTTGTAGCAGCCGATAATACACCACTTCCCTTTACCAATATCTCCATTAAAAAAGACAATTTTGGTACCTATGCCGATGCAAAAGGAATGGTGCGGCTGGTATCTACCGACAGTATTTTAAATATTGAAGTAAGATCAGTTGGGTACACAGCAAAAACTTTTACATTACGCAACAACCAGGTACAGCCACAAATAAAAATTGTTTTGCAGGAAGATGAAATGGCAAGAAAAGATACAAGGGTTATTGGTGATGTAAATTTAAGTACCAACCGTTCATCACGCCGGGCCACGCTGGTAACCGATTCTGTAGTAAATGTAGAGCCTGCAGATGGCTGGGAAAACTACAATACCTATGTGGCCAATAATCTCGACATATCTGAAGAAATGCTGAAAAGGGATATTCGTGGTGAAGTTGAATTGTCGTTCGATGTAAAATCAAACGGAACCATTTCAAATATCCGTATCAATAAATCGCTAGGTGCCGAGTATGATGAAGCTGCCAAGCGCCTCATACTGGAAGGCCCGCAATGGAAAGTAAAAAAAGGAAGAAAGACTTCTGCGAAGGTTAAAGTGCAGTTTTAACCGCTGGTATTTGCCCTTTCGCCTTACCTTAGATTCCTGTAACTTTATTCCCTAAAATTAACTTGTATGAAAAAAATATTTCTGTCGGCCATTGCATTTGCCGGCTTTGCTTTTTTAACCAGCGCACAGGTAAAAATGCCTGCACCCTCACCAACTCAAACCATTAAACAGGAATTTGCCATTGGCTCCATTGAGTTAACCTATTCAAGGCCATCGGCAAAAGGCCGTAAAATTTATGGCGACCTGGTACCTTATAATAAATTATGGCGCACGGGTGCCAATGCCGCAACCAAAATTGTTTTTAGTGATCCGGTAGAGATCGGTGGCAAAAAACTCGACAGCGGCACTTATGTTATGTATACCATTCCGGGTATTGAAACATGGGAAATAATTTTGAACAAAGGTTTAAAAAACTGGGGCATTGATGGATACAAAGAAACAGAAGATGTGGTACGTTTTAAAGTAGAACCCACAAAAATGAAAAATAAACTGGAAACTTTTACCATGGAATTTTCGGACGTAAAACCCGAAAGTTGTTACCTGGAAATTAAGTGGGCAAAAACCGGCATCATTATTCCCATTACTGCAAATTTTAAAGATAAAGTAAGGGCACAGCTTGAAGCCGCTTTGAAAACCGACAAAAAGCCTTACTGGGCTGCAGCACAATTCTACAACGAATACGATAAAAATTTATCAAAAGCATTGGATAATGTTACCAAAGCCATTGAAGGAAATGCAGCAGCTTTCTGGATGTGGATATACAAAGCTAAAATTCAAAAAGAAATGGGTGATAATGCCGGTGCGATGCAGAGTTCAAAAAAATCAATGGAGCTGGCCGAAGCAGCCAAAAATGATGATTATGTAAAAATGAATAAAGACCTGCAGAAGACCTTGAAATAAAACAATCAAAACTATTTTGTTTGTAGATGTTTTGCAGGAATAGTTCTTTGTTAGACCTTTTAGCTACCGTAGAGGAAGTATGTTATATTTGGGATATTACCGATTTTCTATATTATAAAAAATGCAGTACTTTCTTACTAAGCTTATTTCTATTGTTTCGATATCTGGTTTTCCATTATAACTAGAAGGGATTAATATTTTTTTAACAGAATTAAGAATAGGTATAAATGACATTATGAGTGTGTCATTAAAATATAAATTAAGAAAATTTGTTGATTTAATATATTGCCACTTGTAGTCACTCCCAAATGTACCAATTACCCAATCCTTAAGGAAAAAAGTCGATAGTTTTAATTTTCGATTTTTGTGAAATTCTAATTGAACAAAGTCTGTATTAAAAAATTCTGGTATATCCATGCCTTGTCCGTTGATAAAATAGGTATCATCAATCGTTTTAACAAGTTGAACTGTATCAGCTTTAAAAAATGAACTATCTTTTGATTTGGATACCCATTTTGTATCTTCAAAATATTGGTCGTTAAATATTTGTGCCCAACTAGTTGGACACTTTAAAAACAAGATTAGTATTAAGCAGCAATACTTTTTAAGTATTTTCTCTTGCATCATTTCATTTTTTCCCTGAGACGTAGGTTCCTCTACCAAACTTAATACATTTTCTCTATCCTAATGCAGCATTGTTTCTGACAAGCAATAATCCACTCTCCACATTAAGATAACAGGCTGGTTATTTTTACAAAAGTTTTGCATTATTGGAAGCAACTTTGCCAAAGTTTAAAACTTTGGCAAAGTTTTTCAACCCTATTTCACCGCTTTTTGTTTTATAACAAGTTGAAACAATGATGCCAATGCAATAACAAGGATAGCACCTATTGCATTAAGCCAGAGAAAAGAAACAATATTCAGATTGTAAATTAGAATGATCAGTAATTCAGAAACAACTGCTGCATAAAAAACCGCATGGCCTTTTATAAATTTAATGCCAAAAGCAACCAGGAATATGCCAAGGATAACACCATAAAACAATGAACCAAGGATATTAACAGCTTCTATTAAACTGTTGCCAATATTTTGTGCAAACATAGCGATGATGATACAAAAAACACCCCAGCCAAATGTGTACCACTGCGATATTCTGTAATCCTGCTTTTCGGTTTCTTCTTTTACAAAAAACTTTTTATGAAAATCAACTACAGTAACTGCAGCCAGCGAATTTAATGCAGCCGCAATACTGCCCCATGATGCCAGGAAAATAATGGCGATGATGAGCCCGATTAATCCAACCGGCAAATAATCCATCACAAAACGTAAAAAGATATAGTTGTTGTCGTTGGTATCCTGCCCCGGCAAAGCCTGCTGTAAAACTTTTTTGTATTGGGCTCTTAATGCGCCCGATTCTTTAACAGCATTGGCTGTAAGTGCTGCATCATAGCGTGTTTCCAAAGCAACCAATGAATCTTTATAAACAGTTTGCTTGGCAATGGTAACCTTGGCCTGGTCAAAATAAATGGGTGCTTTATTAAACTGGTAAAACGAAAATATCAATATCCCCAGCAATAAAATAAAAAACTGCATCGGCACTTTTACCAAACCGTTCATTAATAAACCACGCCTGCTTTCTTTTATATTTTTTGCAGTGAGATAGCGGCCAACCTGGCTATGGTCGGTTCCAAAATAACTGAGCGCCAGAAAAAATCCGCCGATCAATCCGCTCCAGATATTGTATTTGTCCTGCCAGTCGAAACCCTTTTCGGTAAAACCTGTTGTGATGATGTTCATCTTTCCCATTTCACCACTTTTACGCAATGCATCGGTAAAGCCAATGGCATCGGGCAATAATTTAACGGCTAAATATCCCACAATAAACAAAGCAACAAACACAATGATCATCTGCAGCTTTTGTGTATGTGCAACGGCTTTGGCGCCGCCACTCATGGTATAAATGATGAGCATGCCGCCCATCACCAGGTTGGTATAATAAATGTTCCATCCCATTAAAGAACTTAATACAATGGATGGTGCAAAAATGCTGATGCCCGTACTTAAACCACGTGATACTAAAAATAAAAACGAAGTAAGAGTCCGGGTCTTCAGGTCAAAACGGTTTTCTAAAAACTCGTAAGCCGTATAAACTTTTAAGCGGTTGTAAACAGGCACAAAAAATATGCTTATCACGATCATCGCCAATGGCAAACCAAAATAATATTGCACAAAGCGCATACCATCGCTGTATGCCTGTCCGGGGCCGGTTAAAAAAGTGATGGCGCTTGCCTGTGTACCCATGATGCTTAATAAAACCAGGTACCAGGGCAGTGTGCGGTTACTCAAAAAATAACCTTCCAGGTTTTTTGTTGTACGGCTTTTATAAATACCATACATAACAATACCTGCCAGTGTAACACATAATATGATCCAGTCAATACTGCTCATGAAAAAGACTTAGTGATCCAATAAAATAAAATGATCTGGATAATCAGAAAAAGAAGTACAGCTAAGTACCATTTGTTCCAGTATGATTTTTCGTTTTGCATATTTTTTTGTCTTGTCATTCCGAACGCAGTGAGGAATCTGCGAATTTCATCTTATAAAATGCTTAATAGATTCCTCACTGCGTTCGGAATGACAGAATTTTATTTTATGTACCTGTTCCTGTCATTGGCAATTAAATTCGCAAACAACCGGTAAGCCCCCGGCACTCCCGCAGGCAATTCTCTAAAGAAAACCAAGCCGGTGTACACAAATCTTCCTTTACCGTAATTGGCAATGATGAGGCTGCCATCATTTTCTTTTTCGCCGGGATCTTTCATACTTAAAATATTTTTATAGGCCGTATCAGCTTTTTCGGCATGATAGATACTACGCTCCTGTATCCAGCCCTCAAAATCTTTATCG
>JANOVD010000318.1:0-10055 GCA_031417255.1 Chitinophagaceae bacterium | reverse complement strand
GGACGGGGTTTTAATCGTAATGCCAGCAATATAATCTTTAGCAAACATGCCAAATGCCGGATGGATTGCCGCAAAATTGATGAATCGGAAGTGAAAGCGATATTAAAAAATGGGAAAATAAACCACAAAAAATTACAATCGGATAAAAGGGGTAAAACCTACCCTATAGAAGGTTACACTCACGATAAACAGCATGTAAGAATTGTGTTTGCTCCCAAAGATGACGGATTGGTAGTGGTGACAGTGATAGACCTGGAGACTGAATGGAAATGCGATTGTAAATAATTTTCCGTTTATAAATCTTCGCATTTATCAAACAGAAAAACAACTTAAATTTGTTACTCAAACGATTGAATAAAGTGTAATGAAGATAAAATCCATATTGGCAAAACCTTTTGCCGGTTATATTCATAAGCAGGTAAAAAAAGGGATGGAAACTGCTGAAGCAGATCAGCAGACGATCTTTAATCATCTTATAAAAGTTGGTGCAAAAACAATTTTCGGAAAAGATCATGATTTTGCAGGCATTAAAAATTACGAAGATTTTGTTAAGCATGTTCCGCTCAGAGATTACGAAGCCATTAAACCCTATATCGAAAAAATAAAACAGGGCACTCACAATGTTTTGTGGAAAGGCCAGCCCATTTATTTTTCTAAAACCAGCGGTACAACCAGTGGTGTAAAATATATTCCGATAACAAAAGATTCTATTCCAAATCATATCAACACAGCCAGGAATGCTTTGTTATGCTATATGTCTGAAACGGGTAATACAAAATTTGCTGATGGTAAATTGATTTTTTTAAGCGGCTCCCCGGTTTTGGAAAGAGTAGGTGGCATACCAACCGGCAGATTAAGCGGCATTGTTAACCATCATATTCCAAAATATTTAAGATCTAATCAATTACCTTCTTTTACAACCAATTGTATAGATGAATGGGAAGAGAAACTGGATAAAATTGTTGAAGAAACAATTAACCAGAATATGACGCTCATCAGCGGTATTCCGCCATGGATGCAGATGTACTTTGACAGGCTTACCGAGAAGAGCGGCAAAAAAGTAGGAGAACTGTTTCCTAATTTTAATGTGATGGTGCAGGGCGGTGTAAATTTTGAGCCTTACAAAGCCAAACTTTTTGAAAGCATTGGCCGACAGATTGATTGTATAGAATTGTTTCCTGCCAGTGAAGGTTTTTTTGCTTTTCAGGATTCGCAAAAAGAACCGGGTTTGCTGCTGAATACCAACAGCGGGATATTTTTTGAGTTTGTTCCGGCTGCTGAAATTTTTAATGAAAACCCAACACGCCTGACTTTAAAAGATGTGAAAATAGGAGAGAACTATGCACTCATCATTAACAGCAATGCCGGTTTATGGGGATATAATATTGGCGATACTGTAAAATTTGTATCTACCAGTCCGTATAGGATTGTGGTTACGGGCCGCACCAAACATTTTATTTCGGCTTTTGGCGAGCATGTGATCAGCGAAGAAGTGGAAGCTGCATTATTGCAGGCAGCGGCTGAAGAGAATATACCGATCACAGAATTCACTGTGGCTCCAAAAATTTCGACCGATGTAGGTAAAAGTTACCACGAGTGGTTTATTGAATTTGAAAATACACCTGCCGATATTAAATCTTTTTCAAAAAAAGTAGATGATAATCTCCGTAAAAAAAATGTGTATTACGATGATCTTGTTGGCGGAAAAATACTACAGCAACTGAAAATATCTGCAGTGAAAAAAAACGGATTTATTGATTACATGAAAAGTATTGGCAAACTTGGCGGACAAAATAAAGTACCACGCCTGAGCAATGACCGGAAGATTGCAGAAGAGTTGGAGAAGTTTGTGAATTAAGAGAGGAGCTCTTGTTGCATTGCTTTTTTGGCGACAGCCAAATCATAGCTTATTTGCAATCTAAGCCAGTATTCTGCTTCAATACCTAATTCTTTTTCAAGTTTTAATGCTATTCTTGCAGAGATATGCCGCTTGCCCTTCAACAAATCGTTGAAATGTGGGGCAAGCAATTTAATTTTTTTTGCAAAATCTATTTGTTTGATACCCCTTGCACTAATTTCATCAGCCAATACTTCACCAGGATGTAAAGTAACATCTGTAAAAATTCTATTGCCTGTTTTATCAAATGTCTTATATATTGGCATAACCGGGTTATTCGTAATGTTTTGATAATTCTTCAATTAAAACTATCTCTGTTAATGTGATTTTATCATTTTCTAATTTAAATTCAAGTCTATATTGTTTATTTACCCTTACAGAATACAAACCCTTTTTATTGCCTTTTAAGGCTTCAAAATTTAAACTCCTGAATTGTTTCAACTGCGTGCTGTTATCTGCCTGCTCTATTCTTAAAACTGTTTTCTTAAACTGAATAATTACTTCTTTACTGTAAAGTGGTTTACTTTTTAAGGGTTTACCTATGTATAGATTTTCTAAATAGGTATTTTTAAATTTAATAATCATTTAATTCAGTTTAAAATTTTATCATTGTTTTCTGCAAGAGTTTATAGAGGTTGCACCCCTCTTTTGTTAAATTATTTCTTTTGGTTTGCCAGCAGGCTAACACTACACAAAGATTAAGACAATTATATCAACTTACCAAAAATTGGTAATATTTATTTTACAACCTCTTTTAATTTCGCTTATCTTTACGTTTGTAGATTTAATAAATGCAGAAAAAACGCATAGCAATATTTGGTTCAACAGGTTCAATAGGCACCCAGGCACTGGAAGTTATCCGGGCAAATACCCATTTATTTGAAGTAGAAATATTAACGGCGCAAACCAATGATGAACTTTTGATAACCCAGGCGCTGGAATTTAGGCCCAATGCGGTTGTTATAGGTGATGAAACAAAATATGAACGTCTGAAAAACACCCTGTCATCAACCGATATTAAAGTTTTTGCCGGCGAAAAAGCCCTGGAAGAAGTGGCAGATTTTGATACTTACGATATGATGCTTGCCGGTATTGTAGGGTTTGCAGGCCTTAAACCAACACTTAAGGCTGTAGAAAAAGGTAAAGCTGTTGGTATTGCTAATAAAGAAACACTGGTTGTAGCAGGAGATATAGTGATGCAGAAAGCCATTGAAAAAAGGGTGCCGATAATCCCGGTTGATAGTGAACATTCCGCCATTTTTCAATGCCTGGTTGGCGAAGCCAGGAACCCGATTGAAAAAATTATTTTAACGGCAAGTGGTGGCCCTTTTTTAGGAAAGAAACCTAATTTTCTGTTTAATGTAAAAAGGGACCATGCACTGCAACATCCCAACTGGAGTATGGGCGCAAAAATATCCATCGACTCTGCAACCCTGATGAATAAAGGGCTTGAGATGATTGAAGCCAAATGGCTTTTTAATTTGCGGCCCGATCAGATTGAAGTAGTGATACATCCGCAAAGCATCATACACAGCATGGTTCAGTTTGAAGACGGAAGTATAAAAGCACAAATGGGATTGCCCGACATGAAATTGCCGATTCAATATGCCATGGCATTTCCCGGCAGAATAAAGAATGATTTTCCCAGGCTTAATTTTCGTAAATACCCGGCTCTGAATTTTGAGGAGCCCGATGTTAAAACTTTCAGAAATTTATCATTGGCTATAGAAGCGCTGAACAGGGCCGGCAACATGCCCTGTATTTTAAATGCGGCTAACGAAATTGCTGTGTGGGCCTTTCTGCGAAACCGTATCGGCTTTTTAGATATGACGGCCATGGTGGAAAAAACCATGCAAAATGTATCATTTATTGAAAAACCAACATTACAGGAATATTTTGAAAGCGACGGCGAAGCCCGTAATTTTGCCGCTTCGTTAATTAACCTGTAAAAGTTTTTTTAGCCCAGCTCGTACTGCCTCTGGCGTTTATCCTGAGCAAAGCCGAAAAATCCTGAACGAAGTCTAAGGGCATCAATACTGAACTTTAAATACAATCTATTAAATGGATATTACTTTATTAGCAATAAACTGGCCCGATGTAGGATCGAAAATAGCCCAGCTTTTATTATCGCTTTCAATACTGATCATACTGCACGAATTTGGCCATTACATTACTGCCAAATGGTTCAAGTGTAGGGTAGAAAAATTTTACCTGTTCTTTGATCCCTGGTTTTCTATAATCAAAAAGAAAGTTGGAGATACTGTGTATGGTATTGGCTGGCTTCCGCTTGGTGGCTATGTAAAAATTGCCGGCATGGTTGATGAAAGTATGGATAAGGAGCAGTTAAAACAACCACCACAGCCCTGGGAGTTCAGGAGTAAACCGGCCTGGCAGCGTTTGATAATTATGCTTGGGGGCGTTACCATGAACATGCTGCTTGCATTTTTTTTATACGCTATGATCTTATTTGTGTGGGGCGAAAAAAAAATTGATAACAGTTCGGTAAAAAATGGTATTTATTGTGCCGACAGCCTGTTGATTAAATTTGGTTTTCAGCATGGAGATAAAATAATCTCTATAAACGATAAGCCGGTAAAATACTTTGAAGATATTACCGGTGAAATTATTACATCAGACAAAGTAAAGGTAAACCGGAATGGTAAAGAAGAATTGCTGGTAATGCCCCAGAATCTGCTTGGGCAATTAGTAGAGTTAAAGAAAAAAGGTGTAGGCTTTTTAGAACTCAGGCGCCCTGCAATGGTAGGAGATATGTCGGATAAATATTTTGATACTTTGCCTGCAAAAGTTGCAGGACTGCAGCATTTCGATAAGATCATTTCCATTGATTCTATGCCTGTACAATTTTTTGATGAGATTGGCCTTGTCCTGCAACATAAAAAAAATGATACCGTACAAATTGAGATTGAAAGAAATAATGAGAAAAAAATGCTGACCAGTAAAGTTGGCAGCGACGGTCAAATAGGACTTCCTTATATTGATGAAAATGAAATGGATAGTTTGAAACTGTTGAAAATACAGGAAAAGAAATACGGATTTTTTGCTTCTTTCCCTGCAGGTGTTATTAAAGCCGGAGAGAAATTAAAAAGCTATTATAACCAGTTCAGAAAAATAGTAAACCCAAAAACAGAGGGTTATAAGGCAATCGGTGGGTTTAAAGGTATTGCTTCTGTTTTTCCTACACCCTGGAACTGGGAAGCATTCTGGAGTATCACTGCCTTCCTGTCAATCATGCTGGCCTTTATGAACCTTTTGCCCATACCGGCTTTGGATGGCGGCCATGTGTTATTTACTTTAGGCGAAATGATAACCGGCCGCAAACCAAGTGAAAAGTTTTTGGAATATGCACAAATTGTTGGGTTCGTTATTTTAATGGCCCTCATGCTTTATGCAAATGGCAACGATTGGTTTGGATGGGGGAAGAGGAATTAGGGAATATATAATATCGAATGTGGAATGGCGAATGTTTCAAGCTTGATGATATTCGATATTTTTACATTCGCCATTCGATATTTCACAGCTCAATTCCAATTTTCTTCATTAAGATAGATGCATTTAAACTGGTGCAGATGCCTTCTTTTAACCGGTAATCAAAATACAGTTCATCATTGCTTACCTGCACATCAAAATGATAATTTAAAATGTTGCCGGGGTATTCTGTTTTCATTTTTGCAAGCTCTAAATCATGTGTAGCAATAATACAAGCAGCGTTGTGTTTTATCATTTGTTTAATAAGTGCTGCAGAGCCGGTATGCCTGTCTACTGAATTGGTGCCTCTTAAAATTTCATCTAATAAAATAAATACCTTTTCGTTATTGTTTACTTTATCAATTATTGTTTTCAGTTTTTTTAATTCGGCATAAAAAGTTGAAGTGCTTTCTTCCAGGTTATCTGCAATACGCATACTGCTGATAATCTGTACCGGCGATAAACAGAAGTATTTTGCACAAACCGGTGCACCGGCCATAGCCAGAACTGTATTAATGCCTATGCTGCGCAGGTAAGTACTTTTACCGGCCATATTGCTGCCGGTTACCAGCGTCAGCTCGCCGCTTTTATCAATTAGTAAAGGATTATTTACACACTTATCTGCAGAAATTAACGGATGTCCAATATCTTTTCCCTCAATAAAAAAATGTTCTTCTTTCAGCAAAGGAAAACACCAGTTTGGGTGATTAAAAGATAAAGTAGATAAACTGTTCAATGCTTCAAATTCGCCTAAAGCAATAAACCATGTTATTACATGAATATGGTTTCGTTGTTTCCATTTCTCCAATGCAACAGCCTGCTGCAGATCCCATAGCAGTAAAATATTGAGTGGTATAAATACTACAAAATTAAAACGCAGGTCAAGCCTTTCCAGTATTTTTTTTAGCTGGTTTATTTGCGATGAAGCTTTTTCATGCTGTTGCTTAAATTGCTTTTGTAAATCCTGTAATAAAGTTGATGTAAAATCGCTTTGTTCTATCAATTGAATACTGTCTGACAGCACTTCCAGCTCGCCGCTCATTTTTGAAACCTGGTTATGCAGTGGTGTAACTTTTTTACTGATATAAAATGCAATCAGGGCAGAAACCAGTAAACAGTAATTTCTGATATAATCACCCACTACATCCGTAATATTTAAAACAATTACAGTAAGCGTAACTGCGGGTATTAAATATCTTATTAATAACCAGAATTTATTATTAATAAATCTGTTATCTTCTGCAAACCAGTCCTGCAAACGGTTTTGAGTTTTCTTTTGTATTTTCTCTGCTGCACCAAAAGCCTGTAATTGTTGTCGCCATGTTGTTTGCAATACCAGTTCTTTTACAGCTTCCTGCCTTTGTAAAATGGTTTTTGGTTTTGCAGGATTTAATAACCAGTTAGCCAATGTGCAGTTGCCCATCTCGGAACAGGTGCGGTTGATATATTGATAAAGCGAAGCATGGCCGAATATATCAAGATCATTGGCATAAAAATGTTCTTTTGGAATAAATTCATGTCCGCCGGCAAAATGATAATAGTTATGCGATAGAGCTTTTAGTTCATCTTCATTTATTTTAATCAGTATCTTATAGTGCTCAATGGCCGATCTGTTTTTCAGATCTGCCAATACCAGCCGGGTAAATAAAACAAGCAGCAGAAAACCGGGAATCAGTACATACCATAAACCAAAGGGGATCAAAAAAAACCAAGCGGCTGCTATCCCGGTTATTGCAGCAAAGCGAAACCAGGCCAGGGTTGATTTTTTTTTGATCAACAGGTTTAACTCAATTTGTAAAGATGTAAGTCTTTGTTTATAATATTCGCAGGGCAGCATATTTTCTTTTTGTTGAATGAAGGTATTACAAATTGGGGGTATCGTTTTTCCTGTTTTTCAGTTTTGCAACACCCTAAGTATTTTTATGGATGATTTTGTTTAATTCAGCTTGCTGATTATCCATTTTTAGCAATTTTGTTCTTGTATGTTTTGATTCTGGAAGGGTATATGTTATTTGATACATATTATGTGTTAGTTCTGCCGCTTTTCTAAGTGAGAGTTTTGATTGTTCTTTATAGAGTATTCTTTCTAATTCTTTGTAAATATAATAGGCGGTAAAAGACAGGCAAATATGTGCTTCTATTCTATGTTTCAACCTATGATATGGACATATTGCTTTTACGCCTTTTGCAGTTAGTGCCTTTTAATTTTTGGTGAATAAGCCAAACCTCCTTTCGTCTTCAAAATATAGGTTTACTGTTTCAAATTCGCTACCCTTGTTTTTACTTATTTCTTCACAGGTTTTACAAAAGTTTTTTTAAAAGTGGCAACTGCCGCTTCGTCCTTTTTTACATAACTTTTACGAGCTGCTTTTATTTTAGATTGAAAATGACGATACGAATATTTTAGTACGGTGTTATATTTAAATGTTTTTTTTAATTCAGTTTCCATCCAAGTAAGCAACTCAAAACCTTTTATAATACTGGTTTGCAGAAGATAACAGGGTTATTAAAAAAAATTATGGTTTCTGATGAGGTTTTTGATACTCACAGATATGCTTTAACATTAGAAAGGTTTATTTAAATATATTTTTTAATACATTTGTTAAAAAAAGTTGTTAAACTAATATTTGTTTTGTTTGCTTTTTTCTGTAATATTGTATTAAGCATTATACCAAACTTAACTATTGCACAAAGAATTATTCTGATTTTTTGTTTAATTCTTTAAGACTATTTGATACCGATATCCTAACGAAATTTCTGAAATATCTTAGTAAAACCAACTCCTTTATTTAGTAAATCTTTAATTAATTTTTATGAGAAAAATTATCCCCTTAATCGTTTTGATGCTATTAAGTGTGTTTTTCACAAAAGCACAGAATGTAAGTCAGGCAGAGAGCAATTTAGCGTTGCAGTTAGTAAATTCTACCGGCGCTTTGGGCGTTTCTGATGAGTTACTAAATAATTCGAAAGTATTTGCTACTTACGAAGATGTAACAACAGGAATACGGTATGTATCCCTGCAACAGACTTACAAAGGTATTCCGGTGTATAACCAGATTCTGGCACTTTCTTTCAGGAACGGTAAATTGCTTTCTAATTTTGGAGCTTTAGATCCGAACATGGAAAAAGCAATTAATGTTGCTTCGGGTATCCCGGCAATAACAGCAGAATCTGCAGTTCAGTCTGCTTTATCTGACCGTGGTTTCCGTGCTTCACAAATGGCTATTGCCATTAACCGAAAGGATGAAGGCAGGTTTGTTGAATTCGGTAATATGGGAATATCCAGCGAAAATATTACTGCCCAACTAACCTGGGTACCAAATGAAGCAACTAAAACTTATAATTTAGCCTGGCAGGTATATATTATCCCTAAAACAACAGCCGATTACTGGATGGTAAGGGTAAATGCTGTAGATAACAGTATATTAGGTGTGGATAATTATACCGACTATGATAATTGGGGTACGCCGGATAATCCCAATTCTGTAAGGTATCCTGGTTTTGAATATGGAAAATCTTTGTCAAACACTTCAAATTCTGCTATTAAGGATTTTTTCAATTTTAAACAAGTTGATGACCCTACATTAGTAAATTCCGCATCATACATCGTAGTTCCACTGCCTGCAGAGAGTCCGCTTCATCCTGGGGGTGCCCCGGCTATTCGTACTGACCCATGGAATAATCCAGGTGTAGTTGCAAATGCCGTTACATTAAGATGGCATACCGGTGCAGCAGCTACCGATTATGATTACACACGTGGTAATAATGTATTTGCTTACCAGGACAGGGTAAATGACAATACAGGTTCACCTGCAGATGCAGCAACCTCTACAACTGCCTTCCCTAACCTATCTTTTAATTTTACTCCTGATTTTACAATGGAACCAACGGTAACAACTCCGCCAAATCAGCAGTTTAATATTACCAACTTATTTTACTGGAACAATTTAATACACGATATTTTATACGGCTATGGTTTTACTGAAGCCGGCCGGAATTTTCAGGATGATAACCTGGGACGTGGAGGTGCAGGAGCAGATTGGGTAAGGGCCGAGGCACAGGATGGTGGTGGAAGCAATAACGCAAATTTCAGTACACCTGCTGATGGATCGCTTCCAAGAATGCAGATGTATTTATGGACTGCCCCCACCCCCGACAGAGATGGTGATGCTGATAATGGTATTATCATTCATGAATATGGCCATGGTGTCAGCAACCGCTCTCATATGGGTGGTGTAGGCTGTTTAAACAATGCCGAGCAGGCAGGCGAAGGATGGAGTGATTACTTAGGATTAATGCTCACCCAAAACTGGGCAACTTCAGCAAATAATTCTGGTTTCAATTCTCCAAGAGGTATTGGAACTTATGCCCTCAACCAGCCTAATAATGGCCCCGGCATCAGGCCACAAAGATATTGTACCGATTTTGCGGTTAATAATGCTACTTATGCAACCTTACCAGGCCAGGCTATTCCTCATGGAGTGGGCTGGGTTTTTTGTTCTGCATTATGGGAACTTACCTGGGAACTGATTAATGACCCAAGTACAACTGGTATTAGTCCAAATATTTATAATTTCGCAGCAACTGGCGGTAACGTGGTAGCGCTTCGTCTGGTAATGGAAGGTCTTAGGACACAACCATGTCAACCTGGCTTTATAACTGCCCGTGATGC
>JANOVD010000317.1:0-1865 GCA_031417255.1 Chitinophagaceae bacterium | reverse complement strand
GGCGCCCTTACGTTTGCACCTGCCATGGAAATACGGTTTCAAGTCGATCAAGGGCATCGTCCGCATCAGCTTTGTGAAGGAACGGCCGATAAGCTTCTGGGAACAGCTCGGTCCCAGCGAATACGGCTTCTGGGCCAACGTCAATCCGGATGTTTCCCATCCCCGGTGGAGCCAGGCAACGGAACAGGTGCTGGGCACCGGCGAGCGCATTCCCACACTCCTCTACAACGGCTATGGCGAGCAGGTGGCTTCGCTCTATGCCGGGCTCGAGAAGGAAGCGCTGTTCATGTGATGGCGAGCCATAGGTATTGGCATTGGAGGTCATCGATCGCCAGTTTCCATAACGTAAAGAAATCTGCTATATTATGCCGGGAAACCGGAGTTTGCGCGTGGCATCGCATATCAGAAAGGGGGATCACTACATCCTCGGAAAACTCGATAACGAGCTTTTGCCGTGGATGATATGTGGAAAGCACGTTGGCAGGCGGTGGTTTGTATATGTGTCCTATATCCATTCCTATCCCGTGGATGTGGCGGCAGCACTGGCTGGATTGGGCATAGGTTCGCCAATATTGAAATTGTTGAGCGGAGAATTACCCACAGGCAAGACCGTGGTCGATGTCCTCCAACGATCACTCCCGCCCGGCTGGTGCAATGCAGGAATTGTTGCGGCAATCGTTTGGGTAGTCTTGCGTGTAGTCATGAAGAATGAGGATGTAGCTGCCCGATCCTTGCTGGCGCGTGAGTTTTCCCGTGGAATCAGCGCGTCTTACTTGCAGTTGCATCAAGCCCTTGCATCGAGCGACCCAATGCCCCAAATTAGGATCATTCAGAAATCTGTCGATGATCGGGTTCAGGATGCGATTAAAAATGGTATTTGGCCATGGAATCCAGCCAGCGATGGAAAGCGAAAAGGAACTATACCCTGACTCTCTGAAAACCTGAAAAATCGCTTGCCATGAGCTCTTTTTGGGATTCGATTTGGTTGCATGATTCGCGCCGGTTTTCTGTCTCCCGTTGATCGCGCCGACCTTATCGCGCTGGCGAAGGACGGATCGGCGACGCATCGTCTGGCGCGGCGGGCCAATGCAATTGTGCTTCTGGACGCGGGCTATGATTTCAGGAAGGTGGCGGAAGTCCTGCTGCTGGACGGCGGCACGATTCGCGCGTGGCACAAATTGTTCGTCGATGACGGCCTCGAAGGCCTGACGCGTTTCGAGGCCGGTGGCAGCGCTTGCCAGATGAGCGGCGCACAGCAGGACAAGTTGAAAGCCTGGGTCGCTTCGGCCTTGCCGCGCTCGACGCGCCAGATCGGCGCCTGGATCGAAAAGGAATTCGGCCTCGTTTACGCGGGCCGTTCGGGATTGATCGCGCTGTTGAATCGTCTCGGGCTCGAATATCACAAGCCCGAGGTTATTCCGCGCAAGCTCGACGAAGATAAACAGCGAGCCTTCATCGCGGCCTACAAAAAACTGTTGAATTCCCTGTCCGAAAACGAAGCCGTGTTGTTCGCCGACGCGGTGCATCCAACCCATGCCGCGCGGCCCGCCGGCTGCTGGGCGCCGGCCTGCGAGAAACTCGCCATCGAACAAACAAGCGGGCGCCAGCGCATCAACATCCACGGCGCCGTCGACCTCGAGACCGGCCGGACACGGATGATCGAGGCCCTGACCATCGACGCGGCCTCGACGATAAAGCTGCTGGAATCGATCGAGGCGCTCTATCCGATGCTCGCGCTTATTCATGTGTTTCTCGACAACGCGCGTTACCATCACGCCAAACTCGTGCGCGCATGGCTCGCTCGCCCAGGCTGCCGGATCAAGCTGCATTTCATCCCGCCCTATTGTCCGCATCTCAACCCGATC
>JANOVD010000316.1:0-3419 GCA_031417255.1 Chitinophagaceae bacterium | reverse complement strand
AAAGCCCTGCAATTTTTTTGCGGGGCTTTTTTTTGTTTACCACGGATTGCACAGATTGGTTTATTGATTCTGCCTGCGGCAGATTTTAGTTTGCCACAGAGGCACAGAAGCACAGAAAAGAACAGGTATTTTTTCTGTATTATTTCTGTGCTTCTGTGCCTCTGTGGCAATAAACATTTGCGTAGCAAATAAAAATCAGTGGCTAACAAAAAAGCCCTGCAAAAAATTGTAGGGCTTTAGCTTATAGTGTAAAATTATTGTTTTAACAGCTTCTCTACTATAGTGACATCATCTTTTTTATTGTGCAGCATATACGGTGCCGATGGCAGTTAATCCAGATTATTAATAGTAACCCAGTTTTGAAGGTTAAACAGTGAGAAAGTTATAGATTTGATTATCATAATTAATAGCATAAAAAATACAACATGAATTTTCAGGATTACCCTATTACCATTGGATTAATAACTGCCAATGTAATTTTTTCGCTCGTTGGCTTTTCAAATGCTACCATGGTTGATAAAACCATCATGTGGCCCTACCGTGTAGCACGTGAAAACCAATATATCCGTTTTATTACTTCGGGATTTTTACATGCCGATTGGATGCACCTGATCTTTAACATGTTTACCCTTTTCTTTTTTGGAGCTGGCCTGGAATATTATTTCAGCTTCTATGGTCTTGGGGGTAATATTTCGTACCTGGCACTATACTTTTTAGGGTTGATTATTTCTGATATCCCCAGTTATATCAAACATAAAGATGATTACAATTACCGGTCGCTTGGTGCATCGGGTGCAGTATCGGCTGTAGTTTTTGCAACCATTGTTTTTAGCCCCTGGAGCCCTATTTTTCTTTATGGCGCTTTACAAATTTCGGCTACGGTTTATGCTGTGTTGTATATTTTATATTGTGTTTATATGGGCAAAAAAAGCGGCGACAATATCAATCACGATGCACACTTATGGGGTTCGTTATTCGGGCTTGCATTTACACTGGCATTAATTGCTTTTATGCAACCGGCATTATTTACCGGTATTATAGAAGAGCTCAAACATCCCAGTTTATTCGGCAGGGATTAAAGTGATCTGTAAAATATTTTTTGTTGAATCGGAAATTTTAAACCGGTCATCAATACGCAGTCCAACCACCCAGATTATTTTTTTATCCATTTCAATAACCCATGTTTTTTCTTTTTGGGTAAGCGATAGTTTCAGATCAATAAAAAAACGGCTGAGTTTTTTCTTCTTCTGCATACCAAGCGGATAAAAATAATCGCCTTGCTTCCATTTGCGCAACAGTAAAGGGAAAGTAATTTCATCAGCATTTAAAATTGCAATAGAATTGGCAATTGGCAATTGGCAATCCGCAACTGGCAGCCTTTTAATTTGCAAATTGCCCATTGCATATTGTACATTTTTTTCTTCATCTTCTACAAGAATGTTTTCTGCTTCTTTACTTTCAACAGGCGCAATGATAAGCCAGTTACGGTTTTTAATGATTCTGTGCGTTGCCGACTGAATATATTTTCCGGTCTCACTTTTCAGCAAAGCAATTGTATCTTCAGTTTGGTGAGGTGTAAAACCATAGTCTTTAATAATCTCATAAACAATCGCTTTCAAAGCTGCTGTTTTCAACAATTTTAAAACCGGAATATGTATTTCATTTCCCTTAGCCTCCAATAATTTTTTCTTATGCAGATCTACAGATTGCTGATACAACGTTTCAATTTCTCTAAACCGCTCAATATTATTCAACAGGTTAACTTCTACCTGCGGAAACACTTTTTGCAGATCAGGAATTAACCGGTTGCGAAAATAGTTACGGGTATATTTATCCGATGCATTGCTGGAATCTTCAACAAAATTTAAATTGTTTTCAACAGCAAATTGGCTGAGTTCTTCTTTTTTAGCAAAAAGTAACGGGCGGATAATATTTCCCTGTTTTGGTAAAATGCCATGCAGGCCGTTTATCCCTGTGCCTTTAAAGAAATTCATGAGCATGGTTTCAATATTATCATTGGCATGATGGGCAGTGAGAAGCCAATGGGCAATGGGCAATGGGCAATTTGTAACTGATGATTCATTGCTTTTTGCCAATTGTTTATTGCCTATTGCCTGTTGCAAATTGCCTATTGCCTGTTGCCAATTGCCTGTTGCCAATTGCCTGTTGTTCAAAAGTTCGTCAAACCATTGGTAGCGTAATTCTCTGGCTGCAACCTGGATACTTAATTTATTTTCCTGTGCATACTTTTCAGTATCAAATTTTTTAACTAACACTTCAATACCATATTTTTTACCAAGTTCCTTTACAAAACCTTCATCACGTTCACTCTCTGCTTCTCTTAAATGAAAATTACAATGAGCTATAATAAAATCATAACCCGCCTGTTTGCAAAGCTCACAGAGTACAACAGAATCTACTCCCCCGCTTACGGCCAGCAGGAGTTTATCTTTTGGTTGAAAAAGATTTTGTTGTTTTATAAAGTCTGTAAAGTTTTTTAATAAATTCATCTTAATTTCAAATATGCATAAATTAGAATTGCCCTGCAGGATTTTACTTATAATTAATTGTTTAATTGCTTTATCAGGCTACGTTGCTTTTCTGCAAACTGATTATCAATTAGTCTCCCCGCTTATTCCATCATCTACGGTATTTCAGATTGCAAAGCATTCAATTTATGCAAGTTTGCCCTGCGCCATACTTCTTATTGTTTCCCTATTATTCTATTTTTTTCAAAAAAGAGTAATGGTAATCATTATAAGTTCACTTGCAATTACCAGTTATTATATTTTATCAAATACTACTTTATTTTATTGAGATAAAAATATAAATACTTCAATAATAGAAGATATTGTATTCCTTTTTGTGCATGGATTCATTGTCTAATCCAACTAACCCGTTTTTACACAGAATAATAATCTTTAATTCCAAATACCCCAAAATTCCCCCTCCGGGGGTTAGGGGGCATCTTCAATATCCTCCAGCGCCGCCTGCAATTCCATTCTTGTATGATGATCATTTGCCTTCCCGGCTTCTTCTATTCCCCGCTTATATATCCTTATCGCTTTATCAAAATCGCCAACACGCTCTAATAATTTTCCCAAATGATAATAAGAGCCGATATAGGTTGGCTCCCGCAATAAAATTTCATTGAATAATTTACGGGCTTCCTCATCTTTATCTATCTTAATGTATTCCAGTGCCAGTGCATGTTGCAGAAAACTATCCTTGCCCGAGGTTTTCATATATTCCAGTAATTTCTCTATCCTGCTCATTGGTCAATATTTTTTTTAGGTTTTGTATCCAAATTATCTTCGCAACTTGTATCTTTGTATTAGTTGCATAAACAACTTATTTCAGGATTTTAAATTTCACTACATGAAGATCTTAGTCTGTATCAGTAAAACACCTGATACCAC
>JANOVD010000315.1:0-4394 GCA_031417255.1 Chitinophagaceae bacterium | reverse complement strand
CACTCTTTTCAAGGAAAGATGCGCCGGGAAGAATTACTGTTGCCAGCTTTGCTGTTTCTGTCATGAATAATTCCTGCACCACAAACAGTTCCAGGTTTTTTAATGCAGCAACAACTTTGTGTGTGTTGGGATCTGTTTGTGCCATGTCTTCACCGATAACCCACACTGCTTTTAGTTTGTTATTGAGCGATGCTTCATACATCTGCGGTATTTTGTAACCGATGTGTACCGGTAGCTTGGCGCCATAAAATTCTTCATACATTTTATGGTATTCAGCATTGGTAACATCCAGGTATCCTGCTCCCTGGTGTGGCTGGCAGCCCATATCTGCTGTACCCTGTACATTGTTTTGTCCACGCAGTGGATTTACACCAACACCTCTGCGGCCAATGTTACCGGTTATCATAGCTAAGTCGGCAATAAGCATTACTGTGAATGTGCCCTGTGTATGTTCTGTTACACCCAATCCATGAAACGACATGGCATTGCCGGCAGTGGCATAAGCAATGGCTGCTTCTCTAACCAGGTTTTTATCAACACCCGTAATTTTTTCCAGCTCTTCAATATCCAGGTTAAGGATCTGTTGTTTAAAATCTTCATAACCTTCGGTGCGCTTGTTGATAAATTCTTTGTCTTCCAGTTTTTCCTGTATGATATAATACAACATCATATTCAGTAATGCTACATTGGTACCGGGGCGCAACTGCAAATGATAGTTGGCGTATTTTACCAATTCAATTTTACGGGGATCAATCACGATCAGTGTTTTCCCCTTCATGGCTTCCTGTTTCATTTTGGCACCGGTTACCGGATGAGCATCGGTAGGGTTGGCACCAATCACCATCATGCAATCGGTGAATTGCAGATCTTTGATGGAGTTGGTTGCTGCGCCGGTTCCAAAAGTACGCTGCATGCCCAATGCAGTTGGTGAATGACAAACACGGGCACAGCTATCAATATTATTGGTGCCGATAACCGCACGGATGAATTTCTGCATTAAATAATTTTCTTCATTGGTGCAGCGTGCACTGGAAATGCCTGCTATATAATCGGGGCCGAAATTATTTTTAATGTCGGTTAATTTGTTGGCGATAAAATCATACGCTTCATCCCAGGTGGCCGCAACAAATTCCCCGTTCTTTTTTATCAACGGAGTTTTAATTCTGTCTTCATGATTGTAAAATGAAAAAGCAAAACGGCCTTTCAGGCAGGTATGGCCCTGGTTTGATTCTGCATTGTATGGAGCCTGTATGGAATGTACTTTATTTTCTTTCACTGCTACATCCAGGTTACAGCCAACACCACAGTAAGTACACACAGTGCGAACTTTTGTATCAACAGCAACGGATTTTGATTCAAACACATCAGATATGGCCGAAGTAGGACAAGCCTGTGCACAGGCGCCGCAACTTACGCAATCCGATTTTTCAAAATTAACTTCCATGCTCTTGATGATATGGCTGTCGAAGCCACGGCCGGCCATGCTCAAAACAAATTCACCCTGCACTTCATCGCAGGCACGTACACAGCGGTAGCAGTTGATGCATTTCGAAAAATCGGAGGTCATGTACGGGTGGCTCAGGTCTTTTGTTTTATCCAGATGATTTTTCCCTGCCGGGTAACGCACATCACGTATACCAACCCGGGCAGCAACGGTTTGCAATTCGCAATTATTATTTACTTCGCAAGTAAGGCAATCGAGTGGGTGATCGGTAAGCACCAGCTCTATAATATTTTTCCGTAGTTTTTGTATGCGTTGCGAATTTGGATAAATATAGGTATCAGCCATTACAGGTATGTGGCAGCTTGCCTGTGCCTTTGCAGTTCCGTTTTCGGCAAGCGACACATCAACACTGCAAACCCTGCAGGAGCCAAAGGGTTCAAGGTTTGGTGCATCGCATAATGTAGGCACATAGTCTTTTCCAAAATTTCTTCTGATGAAAGAGAGAATTGTTTCTCCATCATTTATTTCGTAAGGTTTGTTATCAATATAAGCAATACCGGTTTTAGGATTACCGTTGCCAGAGGCATAGTCAACTGTTTTGCCCTTAGCTTCCTGTGTATGTTTATCTTCTTTGTTATAAATTATACCCATAGCCAGATTTTATTAATTCTAAAAGTTGTCAGGCTGAGCCTGTCGAAGCCGGTGTAGTATACATTGTCCTAACACGCCTTCGACAAGCTCAGGCTGACATTACGTGTATTTAAAATAAGGTTTCAGTTCTTCATTAAAATATTGCAATGCATTTTTAATGGGTAACGGCAGGCCACCACCCAATGCACACAGCGAACCTATCTCCAGTGTTTCAACCAGGTCGTCTAATAATACCCTGTCAATTTTATAATCGGTTTCCTGCGCTTTCTTCAACATTTCATATCCCCTTGTACTACCAATGCGGCATGGAAAACATTTTCCGCAACTTTCATGTGCCGTAAATTCAAATAAATGTTCCAGGTATTTTATGATTGGAAAATTTTCAGGCAGACAAACAACCGAAGCATGGCCCAATAAAAATCCATTTTCGGCAAAAGATTCAAAATCAACCGTCAGGTTTTTTATCTTTTCAACAGGCACCAAACCACCCAAAGGTCCGCCAATATGCATGGCTTTTACTTTTGCCCTAAAACCACCACCAAGATTGTTGATCACAACATTAAGCGGCGTACCCATATCCACTTCATAAATGCCGGGCTTATTAAAAAAGCCATCCAAAGAAATTAATTTTGTGCCGGTAGATCTTTCTTTGCCGATTGTGGCAAATTGTTTTCCTCCATTTTTTATTACGTAAGGAATGCATGCAAGCGTTTCAACATTGTTTACTACAGTGGGTTTGTTGAACAGGCCTTGCTGCGTTGGGTAAGGCGGCCTAATGCGAACTTCGGGCCTTTGTCCTTCAATAGAAGAGAGCAATGCAGTTTCTTCGCCACATATATAAGCCCCCATGGCCTTTATCAATTTAAAATTAAAATTGAAACCGGAGCCTAAAATATTTTCTCCCAATAAATTTTCATCAAGCAAATTATTTATCGCCTGCTGCATGATCTCCTGCGATTCGGGATACTCTGCACGTATGTACATAACACCGGTATCAGCGCCAACAATATACCCGGCTATCATCATGCCCAGCAAAACGGAATGGGGTTGCAGTTCCATCAGGTAGCGGTCACTGTACGCACCGGGGTCGCCTTCATCGGCATTGCAAACAATAAATTTTTGTGTGCCTGCTGTGTTTTTGCAAGAGTCGAGTTTGAATGCGATGGGGAAACCTGCGCCGCCACGGCCTCTTAAGCCTGAGGTTTTCAGTTCGGCCAATAAGTCTTCAGGCGATTGTTGTAAAGCAAACGTAAGTGTTTTGTAATATTCAGTTATGCCATGGAATGTTTCGGTTAAAACAGGCGTGCCGTAAGCGGCTACATGATATTTATCAACGGGTGTTGATTCGGCAGTTTTAATTTTTTCAAGTTCTGCAACTGCATTTCCGGAATAGTTTTTTCCATTAAAGTTAAATGCACTGTTCTCATGGCACCTGCCCAGGCAACACATTTCGCCAATTTCTTCCGGTTTAAAATGATGTCCGAGTTTTTCTAAAAGTTCATCCTGTGTTCCGGCTGTCATGCAGGCGCTGCCATTGCAGATAAATACCTTTTTGCCTTTGTTCTCCTCTTTTAAAAAATCATAAAAACTGGCAGCGCCAAAAACGTTGGCTGTGCCCATCAAAAATTCAGCAGCAAGTTTTTCCATCTTATCTTTTGATGGTGTGCCTGTTGCTTCTGCAGCTATACCCAGCGCTTCAAAAAGGTTGTTTTGTAACCCTTTTCTGCCTGATAATTCGCTCAGATTTTTTGACATGAGGTTTGTTTACAGCAATTTACTCATTTTTATGCTAAAATAACAGGCGGTTGCCTGTAGCAAAAGGTTGGGATAACTATATTACATCAATTTATCGGGTGTAATGGGTAACTGCCTGATCCTTTTTCCGGCGGCATTATAAACTGCATTGGCAATGGCAGGCGCCACACCTACCAGGGCTATTTCGCCAATACCTTTTGCGCCGGTAGGACTGATAATATTATCAGCTTTGTTTACAAACAAAACATCCATCGGCGGTGTATCAGCATTTACAGGAACATGGTAATCGGCAAAATTGCTGTTTACATAACGGCCATATCGGTTGTCAATAATTACTTCTTCTGTTAAAGCCATTCCAATGCCACCCACAGCGCCACCCACCATCTGGCTGCGGGACGGGTTATAAGCAATTATTTTTCCTGCATCGGCTGTGGAAACAATATGTTTTAAATGGATGACACCGGTAACAGGATGCACCTGCAGTTTTACAAAATGCACCGAGAAAGAATTCATGGCATATTTCTGTGCTTCTGCAGTTGCTCTT
>JANOVD010000314.1:0-5567 GCA_031417255.1 Chitinophagaceae bacterium | reverse complement strand
CCGATGACGATATCATTAGCATGGGCGGCACTTTCATGCGGCTGCACGACCAGGGGCATGATGTACATGTGGCTTACCAGACCAGCGGCAATATTGCTGTTACCGATGAATTTGTAACCCGTTTTATTGATTTTGCCGTGGGGTTTGAAAACATGTTTGATATTGATGAAACGAAGAGTAAAAATATTTTAGATGAAGCCACTGCCTTTTTAAAAGTAAAAAAAACAAGCGAAAAAGATACCGATACCATCAGAGCTATAAAAGGTTTAATAAGAAGATGTGAAGCAAAAGCCACCTGCAAATATGTTGGATTGAAAGAAGAACAGATTCATTTTATGAACCTCCCTTTTTATGAAACCGGTACCATTGAAAAAAATCCAATGGGTGAAGCTGATGTACAACAAACCATTGCTCTTTTAAATGAACTGAAACCTCAGCAAATTTATTGCGCCGGCGATTTTGCCGATCCGCATGGTACACATAAAGTTTGTTTTGATGTGGTAATCGAAGCACTGAAAAAGATTAAGGCCACTCACAACTCACCACTCACCACTCACTGGATTTCTGACTGCTGGCTCTGGCTGTACAAAGGCGCCTGGCAGGAATGGGATATTACCGAAATTGAAATGGCCATACCCATGAGTCCCGACCAGGTAGTAAAAAAACGCCATGGTATTTTTATACACCAGTCGCAAAAAGACAGTGTGCCTTTCCAGGGAAGTGATGACCGTGAGTTTTGGCAACGAGCCGAAGAACGAAATGCAAACACAGCTAAACTGTATGCCCAGCTTGGATTAACCCAATATGCTGCCATGGAGGCTTTTGTACGGTGGAAATTTTAATATGTGTCTGTTTTAAGGGAATTTATTTACCTTCAGCCCTATTAAAAACCAGCCGGTTTAATGCATGAAAAAAATTATACTCTTTTTAGTGGTATTTATATCTTCTGTTTATACTGCTCAATCGCAAAGTTGTATACCTACAACTATAAATGGTTCAATAGTAAATTTAGCCTGCGGACAAGCCTGTACACCTTTTACGTACCAGGTGCCACATTTGAAATCAACAACAGATTATGCTGTTAATACTACAGCATATGCTCCATATCCGAATACAGCGGGCACAACAATTCCTTCAATTTATATTGATGATAAATATTCTCCGCTAATACCTATGGCATTCCCGTTTTGTTTTTACAATATGACTTATAATAACATAGTTGTTGGCTCAAATGGACTTGCAACTTTTGAAGCAATTTGTGCCAATGCAAGTAATGCATATACACTAACAGTTGGTGGATCGCCCCAACCTTTACCATACAACGGTGGTGCCGGGCCGGGGGGAATTGCCACAACTTATTATCCAAGAACGGCCATCATGGGAGGCTACCAGGATATTGACCCAAGTGTAAACCCGCTTGCTACAAGAAGAATTGAATATAATGTTTTTGGTACTGCGCCTTGCAGAAAATTTGTTATCAGCTTTGTAGATATCAGATTATTTAGTTGTACCAATTTAATTCAAACATCTCAAATGGTTTTACATGAAAGCACAGGGTTGATAGAAGTTTTTTTATTAAACAAACCAATGTGTCCAACATGGCCTGGTGGGGCAGGGGCAGGATTAGGCATTTTAGGAATCCAGGATGAAACAAGAACAAAATTTGCTGCAGCGCCGGGAAAAAACTGTACACAATGGAGTGAATCAAATACCGGCTACCGTTTCACTCCCAATGGCGGCACATCAAACTTTGTGAATGCCCAATTATTTACATTGAGTGGTACTTTTATAGCCAATGCTGATACAGCTACAACAACACCCGGCATTTTGGATATAACATTTCCAAACGTTTGTCCACCCAATGTGCCCTCTACCCAATATGTAATAAGAACAACTTTTAATTCCTGTACGGGTTCTCCACTTATCAGTTCTGATACAGTTACTTTTAACAGGATAACTTCCTTACCGGCCACCACATCAACAGTGCCTACTACCTGCGGCGCAAGTACAGGTTCAATAACAGTTACACCAACTGCAGGTACAAGCCCGTATACTTATACATTAAACGGCGGCTCAACAGTAACGGTACCCGGTGCCCATACTTATAATAACCTTGCAGCAGGCCCTTATGTAGTTGTTGTTAGCGATTTTAATGGCTGCGACAGTACCATTAATGTAACCATAACAACAACCACTACTATAGCAGCTACTGTTTCATCAACAGCTACCACATGCCCGCTTTCAACTGATGGTACAATAACTGTATCACCAACAAGTGGTACTGCACCATACATGTATTCTTTAGATGGAGGACCGCCACAGGCAAGCAATATTTTTACAAATGTGGCAGCAGGCCCTCATACAGTTGTATTTACCGATGCGATGAGTTGTTCAGGGTCAGTAAATGTTAATGTTATTGCAGGCAGCACAACCTTAACAGCAAATATAAGTTCCACACCTACCACCTGCCCAACTTTAAACGACGGCACTATCACTGTTACTCCAACCAGTGGAACAGCAGCTTATTCTTTTTCTTTAGATGGAGGACCGCCACAGGGCAGCAATGTATTTACCAATGTTGCAGCAGGTGCACATTCAGTTACGGTAACAGATAATTTTGGCTGTACCGGCACTTTCTCCATAAATGTAGCTATGGGTGCAAGTTTAACCTCCTCAATAAACTCTACTAACCCACCATGTTTTAATATTGATGATGGAACAATAACCATAAACCCAACCAGTGGTACAGCTCCATATTCATATTCGCTTAATGGAGGGCCAGCCCAGGCAAGTAATATTTTTACAGGTTTGGCACCCGGCACATACAACATAAGTTTTACAGATGCCAATGGCTGTACCGGCACAAATTCCGTAACATTAACAGGCAATACAGCCATCACTTCAACTGCTGTTTTAACAAACCCGCTTTGTAATGGAAACAATACCGGCAGCATAACATTAAATCCAGCAGGTGGCGTAACTCCCTACCAATATTCAATTAATGGAGGTGCTACATACCAGGCCAGCGGTACATTTAACGGCCTTACTGCAGGCACTTACAATTTTTTAATTAGAGATGTTCTTGGTTGTATTTATGGGTTTACTTTTTCACTAACTGAACCAACAACTTTAATGGCATCTGCTACACCAAACTTTGCAACCTGCCCAAATAATGATGGCAGCATTGATGTTAACGCAGGTGGTGGTACACCCGCTTATGAGTATTCAATAAACAATGGCGCAAACTACCAACCCAGTAATGTGTTTTTAAATTTACCCTCAGGTAATTATAACAATATTAAAGTGAGAGATGCTAATGGTTGTATTACCAGTACATCGGCGGTTGTGATTTTAAATGATACCATGCGGCTTGACCTGGGTGCCGACAGCAGTATTTGTGTTGGAACAAGCATCACATTAATACCCCAAACAAATGCTTTAACAGATACTTTTAAATGGACACCGGCAGCCACTTTAAATTATGATACGGTAAAAACACCGATAGCATCGCCAACAGATACAACAAAATATTATTTAACAGCGAAGTGGGGTATTTGTGTACGTACTGATTCGGTTACCATAAATGTTTTACATAAACCGGTTGCCTTTGCAGGCAATGACACAACCATTTGTTATAAAACAAATGCTTTGCTGAATGGCAGCGCCAGCAATTTATCTGGCAGTGTAAATTATTCCTGGAGTCCGCTGGATTCGCTAAACACACCTAATGCTGCAACCACCATTGCAAGAATTGATACTACAAGAAAATTCATTTTGACGGTTACTGATAATTACGGTTGCAATTTTTCTGTAACCGACAGTGTGATGGTATTTATGCAGCCACAGTTGGTAGTATTTGCCGGTAATGATACCAATGCCATTTTAGGCAGGCCTCATCAGTTAATGGCTAGTGGTGGCGTTAATTATGTATGGACACCAACCGGGCCGTTGAATAACCCTTTTATTGCAAACCCGTTGGCAATACTTTATAACGATACCTATTTTAATGTGCAGGTTACAGATGTTATTGGTTGTACCGATGATGATGATGTATTTATAAAAGTGTACGAAGGCCCGATGTATTATTTACCCAATGCCTTTACACCAAATGGCGATGGTTTGAATGATGTTTTCCGCCCCATACCTGTTGGTATAAGAAATACAGATTATTTCATGGTGTTTAACCGCTACGGTGCAAAGATGTACGAAACACGCCAATGGATGCAGGGCTGGGATGGAACGCTTAAAGGCAAACCTGCAGCATCAGGCACTTATGTTTGGATGATAAAAGGTATTGATAAAAACGGAGCTGTGGTTGAAATGAAGGGGTCGGTGATTTTGGTAAGATAAAGGAATTCAATAACCAATAGACAATAGGCAATAGGCTAATTGTCCATTGCAAATTGCATATTGCTCATTTACTTTCTTTCCACAATACGTTAATAAATTATGTGCAATCAGACTGTTTCGCTGTTTTAAAAAATTGTTATGTTTGTATATGAACTGGACCGAAAAGAAATCCATCCGTGTTGCCATTTTGGATATGAATGAAGGTTTTATTAATCAGGGCATGCGTTGTATCCGTGAAATCCTCAATCAGTTTGGCGAAAACAATCAACTTGATTTAAGCTGGGATGAATTTGAAGTACGTTTGGATAAACAGGTTCCTGATCTCAGTTATGATATTTATATCTCCAGCGGCGGCCCCGGCAGTCCGCTTGAAAGCGAAGGCAGCGAATGGGAAAATATTTATTTTTCGTGGCTCGATAAAGTAGAGCGCTGGAACAATAACCCCGCTCATGTTCAAAAAAAGCAGGTGTTTTTTATCTGCCATTCGTTTCAATTGGTTTGCCGCCATTATAAAATTGCAAAGATCACCAAAAGAAAAAGTACAGCCTTTGGTGTATTTCCCACGCATTTATTGGTTGATGGTAAAAACGAAATCATTTTTGAGGGTTTAAAAGATCCCTTTTATTCTGTTGACAGCCGCGATTACCAGGTTACCGAACCCAATCATAATAAACTGCACGAAATGGGCGCTACCATTTTAGCCATAGAAAAAGACAGGCCACATGTTCCGCTTGAAAGAGCTGTAATGGCAATCAGGTTTAACGAAAATATGATCGGCACACAGTTTCATCCCGAAGCCGATGCCATTGGTATGAGCCTTCATTTACAAACCGAAGAAAAGAAAAATACCGTTGTAAAAAATTACGGCATAGAGAAATGGCAATCGATGATTGACCATTTGAACGACCCCGAAAAAATCATGTGGACCTACGCACATATCCTTCCCAACTTTTTATACCATGCAGTGGAGAGCCTGCAGCCGGTGGAAGTTTAACTACGTATAGCTATCATTTTAAAACGAATTTTTGTCATGCTGAGGCACGAAGCATCTCTCTTTGAATTAAGAGCAGACGTGTTTTATCAGGATGCTTAGTGCCTCAGCATGACAGGGCAAAGGGTTTATCTCCTTAACAATCAATATTAATTCCTCAGCATGACAAAAGCGAATGGCGAATGAATTTTTATCACTATTTTTATTCTGAACAAAAGAATAGACC
>JANOVD010000313.1:0-14350 GCA_031417255.1 Chitinophagaceae bacterium | reverse complement strand
TATGGATACTCCCGATTATCATTCTTGCTATACCCGTGCCCCGAAAAATGAAAGATGACGATATCATTTTTGGTGGGCCTTATCTCATCAATTTTTGTAAGCAGGTTTTTCCGGCTCAGTTCTTTGCCTGTAAGTTCCAGGGGGATAAATGTTATTTCGAGTTTGTCGGCTATCTTTTTAAAATAGGCCATTTGCTTTTCCCGGTCTTTCTGGCAATCGGGCCCAATTTGCTCATCATCAGTATCTGCAACAACCAGTAAAAACATCCTCGACTTTTTTTGTTCGGGGGTTAGCGCACGAATATTGGTTTCAAAAAGATTTTGATAAATTTCTTCGTCTTTGGTAAAATAAGTCAGTACAAATTCCCTGGTAAAATCCTTTTCTTCCAGAAGCCTGATCTCATCTATTACACCCTGCAATGTTTTTCCCTTTTCATCTTTGGTCATCACTGCCCAGGGATCGTATAGATCATATTGTTTATTATACTGAAACCAGAATGAAATGGCAGGAAATCCTGCACGCTTATCTTCCCTGTTGTCAACGTAAAAAAATTCATTACTTGTATAGTACATTTTTGAAAAATCGTTATTCTTTTGTTTGTCCTGGGCAAACCCCTGAGTTAAGGCGCATTCAATAATAAAATTTTCGGCAGCTGTTGCCCCTGTATAACTGATTCGCATTTCCCCGGTTCCATCATCGTTTAAAAGGTAATAGGCTTTTATATAAGCTATCTCATTTGGATTAGTACCGCCAAAATGAAATACCATCTCATAAAAAGATTGGGCATAAACAGAACTGCCAAAAAAAATGCAGAGCGAAATAAATAGGCTTCTTATTTTCATAAACGTTAAATTATAATTATAAAAACCATATAGTTTTTTGCATGGTCAGGCAAATTGCAACTAATGCCCTGGTTAGTATGACACGAACTGGGGCACTGACAACGTATCTTAATTCATTTTATAAATTGGTGTTTGTTTACATGCACCAATTATCGCCCGGTTTTCGGGCCTTGGGCAATTTGAATATCCGGCTACTGTTGCTGTCTGGGTGCTTACATTTTGAGTAATCTGTTCCCAGCTAATATTCTGGTAATTGATGCCCATGTATTTTTGCAGTGCTTCCCTGAACTGGCCGCTGAATATGCCGCCACTTACTGCATTGCCTGCCGAAACCTCGCCCTTTTGCGCAGCCGTGATCATTAATGATGTCCGGTTGGGGCTCATGAAAAGAGCTTTCATGTTTTCAACGCTTAATCCAACCGGCGATGGACGTGGATTGGCAATATTGGCACTTTGCATATTCGACATCTCGAGGTGCCAGTTACAGCAATCGCTGATGACCAGGTTAAGGCGGCCGGGTTTGTTTGTAATAAGTGCATACACTTCTTCCATATTAATTTCATCAGCCGGGTTCACCGGAATGTCTTTATCGTACCTGAGATCTAAATAGGGATACTGGCGATTATCATTCTTGCTATACCCATGCCCCGAAAAATGAAAGATGACGATATCATTTTTGGTAGGCATTATCTCATTAATTTTTGCCAGCAGGTTTTTTCGGCTCAGGTTTTTGCCGGTAAGTTCCAGGGGGATAAATGATATTTCGAGTTTGTCGGCTATCTTTTTAAAATAGGCTGTTTGTTTTTCTCTGTCTTTCTGGCAATCGGGCCCTATTTGCTCATCATCAGTATCTGCAACAATCAGCAAAAACATCCTCGATTTTTTTAGTTCAGGGGTAAGTACACGAATATTGGTTTCAAAAAGGTTTTTATAGATTTCTTCGTCTTTGGTATAATAAGTCAATATAAAATTTTTGGTCAAGTCAGCATCGCCCAAAAGCCTGGGGTGACCTTCAATTACACCCTGCAGATCTTTTCCCTCAAGATCCTTGGTCATTACGGCCCAGGGATCGTATTCATCAGTAGCTTCGTTATGCTTAAACCAGAAAGTAAAGGGAGGAATTTGATCTTCAATATCCCCAATGACAATAGTAAATTTTTTTCCGGTATAATACATTTTGGAATAATTGTTTTGCTTGTTTTTATCCTTGGCAAATCCCTGGGTTAAATTGCCTTCCAATATAATGTCGTCTTTGGGCACGGCTCCCTTAATACTTATCCGCATCTCGCCGGTTCCATCATCATTTAAAAGAAAAAAAGCATTGAAGCGGAGAATATCCTTGGGATCATCCGAATTTTTAAAATAAAATTTCATTTCATAAAAAGATTGGGCATACACCGAACTGCCAAAAAAAATAAAAAGGGCAGTAAACAGGTTTCTTATCTTCATAAAACTGAATTATTTTTTTAATAAAACATTAAATTACAATTAGTGGTTGTAAATACAAAATTTATAACCGGTTATGCCCTGTAGTAAAGCTTACAGTTTTTCAGGCCAATTCTGCATTAAACATCCTTGAAAAATAAATTATCTTCACAAAAACTATTTTAAATGCGTAATATACTATTGATGCTTTGTGCAGTTATCGCTCTCACTGCAGAAGCACAAAATTTAAAATCGGGCGGTAAACTTAAGCCGGAGCAAGCCATTATGGACATCAGGCATTACACGGTTGCACTTGATGTTGACCCCGAACAAAAAACAATTAACGGTTACACCGAAATTGATCTGAACCTGCTGCAGCCAGCCAACAATTTATTATTCGATCTGTGGCACGGCCTTACCATTAAACAGGTTTGGGTAAATGGCAAAACAAATAATTTTACACATACCAATGATGACCTGGTTAAAATTGCATTGTCACATGAGTTGCCTGCCGGTAAAGTGAAAATAAAAATTGCTTATGGCGGCAAACCCGGCGTAGCCACAAGGCCGCCATGGGTTGGCGGTTTTCAATGGGAGAAAGATGCAAAAGGAAATCCATGGATTGCGATAACCTGCCAGGGCGAAGGTGCAAAGATTTATTTTCCGTGTAAAGATCATCCCAGCGATGAACCCAATGAAGGCGCCGATATGATCATCACCGTACCAAAGGGGTTGGTAGTAGCCGCACCGGGATTACTGCAAAAAGTAACTACTAAAAAAAACAAATCAACCTACTACTGGAAAACCAATTATACCATCAGCAACTATTGTATTCTTTTTAATGTGGGCAATTACAAAGTGGCCAAACGCATGTACACCACCATTGATGGCAGCAAAGTACCCATGGAGTATTATGTGCTGGAAGAAAATTTTGATAAGGCAGAAAAATTACTCGACCTGTTTGAACAATCGAGCCGCATACTTGAAAAATATTTTGGAGAATATCCCTGGGTAAAGGAACGCATAGCCGCTTCGGAAACACCGCACCTGGGTATGGAACACCAAACCAATATTGCTTATGGCAATAAGTACAAATATCAAAAACTTGCCGGTAAAGATTTTGACTGGTTGCTGCACCACGAGTTTGGGCACGAGTGGTGGGCCAACAAAGTTACCAACCGTGATTGGGCGCATATGTGGATACAGGAAGGCATTTGTGTTTTTGGCGATGCCATGGCAACCCGTGAACTTGCCGGTGAAGATGCTTACTTAAAAAGAATACAGCAAACTGCAAGAAATATACAGAATAGGCTGCCGGTTGTAAGGGGCGAAGAAGTAGATAGCGACAGCGCTTACTATGGCGATATTTATGGCAAGGGCGCATTTTTTATGCATACGCTCCGTTATGTAATGGGCGATGAACTCTTCTTCTCTACATTAAAAAAATTCGCCACCGACCCAAAATACACTTACGACAATACTGTTGTTACTGCTGATGTTGAACAGTATTTCAGCAACGCTTATGGAAAAAGCCTGCAACCTTTGTTTCAGCTTTTTTTATATACTACCAATAAACTGGAAATACATGTAAAGCAAACTGACGAAAATAAATATTTCGTTAAGCTGCTTAATGTTGATATGCCCTTACCCATTAATATAATTACTGATGCAGGCATACAGCGCCTGGTTGTTGACAAAAAAGGAATTACCGTAAACAGCAAAACAGCGTTGCAGATAGACCCTGATGTTTTTTATTTTAAGAAAGTGATATTAGAATAGGCATCAGTTGTCGGCTACTTTGCTTGTTGCGTTATGCCTTACCGGGAAGTTTACAGAGTTTGCAATAAAGCATAACTGATTTGCTTTTTCATGCAATTCATTTGCTTTTTCCGTCATTGAAATGTTGGTTACGGTTACAATCGGGTTTAAAATAACTTCTGTAAAATGACCACTGCCATTTGGGGTTTCCACCATCATTCCGGTTGCATGGTCAACATAGTCTGTTACCACAACACCCGCTACTGCACACAAATGGAGGTACGATAACATGTGGCAGGAAGAAATGGCAGCAACTAAAAACTCTTCGGGGTTGTGTTTGGTTTTATCTCCACGAAAAGCAGGATCAGATGATGCAGAAATTTCAACTTTATTGTCAACCATAATGGTATGACTTCTTTCATAAGCTCTATAACCAGATGTTCCTGTTCCGGTGTTACCCGTCCATTTCAGGGTAAGGTTGTATTGATGTTGTCCATTCATATTATCTGTATAACTTTTTTACCAAAGGATATTTCAATACCTGAAAGTATGTTTGAGTGCAGCAGCATCAGTCAACATTAATTTCATATAACGATCCTGAAGTTTCAATGGTATATAATTTTTTTGATGATGCAGTCATAAAAACAGTGGCTGCAAAATCAGGTTTACCCAATTGCTTCCAGTTTCCTGTTAACAGATCGGTTTCATATAAAGCGCCGGTTGTTTCTATGGTGTATAATAAATTGTTCATAACCACACCTGCCTTGGTATTTATCCACGAACCGGATTTGCCTATTTGCCGCCATGCACCTGTAGATGCACTTACTTCATACAGGCTGCCGCTTTTTTCCAAAGTATATAACCTGTTATTTGCCGACCAGATACGCAATGTATTTGCAAATTCAGTTTTACCAATCTGCAACCAGTTGCCAGTTGACAGGTCTGTTACATACAATGCTCCGCTTTTTTCAACAGTATATAATTTTCCGTTAAGTAATGTGCCCGCAATGGTACCTATCCATGCTCCGCTTTTTCCTATCTGGTTCCATGTTCCAGTTTCCGGATCAGTTGCATACAGCGAGCCGCTGTTTTCAATGGTATACACCAGTGAACTGCCGGCAAAAATAAATGCCGTATTTGTATAACTGGTATTGCTTATCTTTTTCCAGGTACCGGTAGTTGCGTTGGTTTCATATAAGTCTCCTGATCTTTCTACCAAGTAAATTTTATTGTACATCTGGGCAACTTTAAAAGTATTAACCCAGGCACCTGCCGGGCCAACCCGCTTCCAGCTGCCGGGCTGGGCAACTGCTGCAGCACTTATCAGCAAGGCTGCGATAATTGTATATGTCTTCATAATTATTATTTTTTGTCTTAAAAGTAGAAAGAAAATTCAGAAATACATAGCAGTTATTAAATCCGGTACTGTATCAGTTTGAACAAAATAAAAAAGGAAACAATTGTAAAAAAAATGAATTTATCAACGCTATTGGCAGTTCAAATTGTGTTAAACTATACTTTCGATAGCTATCGGTAGGGTTTAAATATTGGCAGGATATGCACCCTTGTTGTAACAGGCAATAATTTGCTAAAGCTATAGAATACTTTATTATCTCAGTTGCATAAAGTACTTTAGATTTACATTATAAAACTGCTTGTATGATAAAACGATTTTTGTTTGCATGTTGCCTGCTGTATACCGGGCTTGCTGCCGCACAGGATAAACCCATTGCTTTTACCGGAGCGCTTATCTATCCCATATCAGGCCCGGCTATTCCCGGCGGCGTACTGGTAGTACAAAAAGGAAAAATATTAAGTGTAGGTGCTGCCGGAAGCAACATACCTGCCGGTGCCGAGGTGATAATTGTTACCGGTAAAGTAATTATGCCGGGATTGGTTGACAGCCACTCTCACCTGGGTGGGCCGCAGGGCGGCGATGCATCTGCTGCATTAAACCCCGATGCAAGAGCAATGGATGCAGTGAACCCTACCAGTGATGGTTTTAAAAAAGCATTGGCTGGAGGCATTACAACAATTAATGTAATGCCGGGCAGCGGCCACCTGATGAGCGGGCAAACCATCTACATAAAAATGCGTGAAGGAAAAGTGATTGAAGATATTTTAATTACCAATGAAAAGGGTTTGTATGGCGGATTAAAAATGGCCAATGGAACCAACCCCATGCGAAGCACACCGGGCGCCTTCCCCGGCACCAGGGCTAAAAGTGCCGCCATGGTAAGGGAACTTTTTATAAAAGCACAGGAATACAAAAAGAAGATAGATAAAGCCGGTACAGATGAATCGAAAATGCCCGAACGTGATCTGCGTATGGAGAGTTTAGTGGAAGTACTTAACGGAAAACGTGTGGTACATTTTCACACACACAAAGCAAATGATGTACTCACTGCAATAAGACTGGGACAGGAATTTGGATTTAAACCTGTACTGCACCATGTATCTGAAGGATGGAAAGTAGCCAAAGAAATTGCTGCAGCGGGGCTTGCTTCATCAATCATTACCATAGATGCTCCCGGCGGTAAAATGGAAGCGATGGGATTATCACTTACCACAGGTGCTGCATTGGAGCAAGCCGGAGCGGCTGTAGGATTTCATACCGATGATGGCATTACCGATTCAAGATTTTTTATACGCTCTGCAGCTTTGATGGTAAGGGCCGGAATGAGCAGGGCTAAAGCATTGGAAGGCCTTACACTTGCCGGTGCTAAAATGCTGGACCTGGGCACCCGTGTGGGTTCGCTGGAAAAAGGCAAGGATGCCGATTTTATAATTCTTAGCGGCGATCCTTTCAGTATATACACCCGTGTGGAGCAAACCTGGGTTGAGGGAATTAAACGCTGGGACATCAGCAAACCTGCCGACAAAGCATTTTTAACCGGAGGTTATGATGTGTATTCTCCCATCAGGGGAGAGTTTCATCATCATACTGATGATGAACAATGAAACTTTAACGGTCTTACAAAAATTAAAAAATATTAAATGAAAAAAATATTCATCACCATTTTGTTACTACCTGCGGCCTTTGCTTTAAAAGCGCAAATAGCCATTAAGGCAGAAATGATATACACGGTTTCGGGAGCGGCTATCCCTAATGGAGTGGTACTTGTAAAAAACGGTAAAATAGAAAACGTTGGAACCGGCCTTGCTATACCACCTGGATATAAAGTTTACGAAACCAAAGTACTTACGCCCGGGCTGGTAGATGCCCGTTGCGTTATAGGTATTTCAGGCGCATTAAATATCCCTACTGACCAGGATCAGTTGGAAAAATCAGGGCCCATTCAGCCCGAGCTGAGGGCCATTGATGCTTATAACCCCGAAGAAACATTGGTGAAAGTGGTGAGGGATTATGGTGTTACTACCATACACACCGGGCATGGTGTAGGAGCATTGGTAAGCGGTCAAACCATGATTGCCAAAACAAAAGAAGGCACCGTAGAAACGGTAACCATACAACCACTTAGCATGTTGGCAATGACCATCGGGCCTTCTGTATCCAGCAACTTTACATCGCCGGGTACAAAAGCCAAACAGATGGCCATGATAAGAACAGAGTTATTAAAAGCACAGGCTTACCTGAAAAAACAATCGGATAAAGACAGCAGCAAACGCCCTGCTGCCGACCTTAAACTGGATATGCTTTTGAAATTATTGAAAGGAGAAATTAAAGCATTGATAACCGCCAACAGCAGCGTGGATATTATGAGTGCTATACGACTGGCTAAGGAATTTAATTTTAAACTGGTATTAAACGGCGCAGCAGAAGCGTACCGCCTTATCCCTGAAATTAAAAATGCAAATGCAGAAATAATTTTGCATGCAACCATGGCACGCAATGGCGGCGATATGGTAAATATGACCATGGAGAGCGCTGCCATACTTACAAAAGCAGGTATTGCTGTAAGCATAGAAACCGGCTTTGAAGGTTATGTACCTAAAACAAGGATACTTTTATTTGAAGCTGCACAGGCAATGGTATTTGGTTTAAGTTTTGATGAAGCTTTAAAAGCCATTACCTTAAACCCTGCACGGTTATTAGGTATAGCTGATAAAGTTGGCAGTATTGAAATTGGAAAGGATGCAGACCTTGTGCTTTTTAACGGCAACCCGTTTGAATACCTGAGCAAAGTTTGCGGCGTAATGATTGATGGCGTAATGGTAAAAGAGGGATGCCAATAAAACAATGATGCGTATAAAAATTTAAATCCGGATAACTGAAACTTCTATTGTACCGATATCCATTTTAAACATACTGGCTTTCCCACATCAATCCGGTTTTTAGTATCAGACAGTAAGCCTGTAATTTTATCCCTTTTAAATATTACAATTGCATTGCTGTTTTGATTGGCAACCAATAAAAATTCTCCTGTGGGATCTACATTAAAATTGCGGGGCGTTTTACCAAGTGTTGATTGATGGCCTGCAAATAACAACTTTCCGTTTTTTGGATTAACGCTGAAGATAGCGATGTTATTGGCATCTGCACGGTTAGAAGCATACAGGAATTTACCATCTGGTGAAACATGAATATCTGCACTGCCGGCAAAATCGGTATCGCCTGCAGGCATGGTACTGATGCGTTGCCTGGTTTTAAGCCTGCCGTTTTTATATTTATAAACTACCACGGTACCACTTAATTCCTCTATTAAATATGCATATTTATTTGAGGGATGAAAACAAAAATGCCTGGGCCCTGCCCCACCGTTAGATTGTGCAAAAGGTTGTTTTGCAGGCGTAAGTTTTCCGGTAATTTCATCAAAAGCATAGATCATCAGTTTATCAATACCAAGATCGGGTACAAAAAGAAACCTGTTATCAGGAGAAAAAAAAGTACAATGCACATGCGGCGAATTTTGCCTTGCCTTATTTGGCCCTGATCCCTGATGTTGAATAATTGAAGTGGCTGCGCCAAGGCCCCCATTGGCTTGTACAGGCAACATCGATAAACTTCCACTGCTGTAATTGCCCGCTACCACCCATTTACCCGTTTTATCAACGCTTACATAACAAGGGTGATCGCCGCCTGTTGACTGCCTGTTGATAAAGCTGAGCATACCGGTTTGTTTGTTAAAAGAGAATGCTGCTATTTCTCCGCCCTTACCATTTTTTGCTGCATCTTCCTGTACTGCATAAACAAATGCTTCATTTGGAGAGACCGCCACAAAAGATGGATTGGAAGTTTTTATATGGCTGATCAATTTTGCCGAACCTTCATTGCTGTTGAACTGGTAAACATAAATGCCTTCACTTTTACCTGTTGTATAAGTTCCGGTTATAAGGTAATGTTGTTGCGCTGTTGCAATCAAACCAATCAACAAAAGCAATGTTGACAAAACGATTTTAGTTTTCATACGGGTAATATACAACAGCTTTATAAGATTGAAAAATTTGCAACCTCGGTAACATGAATCCAGGCGGAACAAAAACAACCTTACGCTCCTGTTTATAACCTCACCTTCATTACCTTATTTTTCTTCCGGCTTTCTTCTGCCATAAAACCCATAACATGGCTTTCAATAGAAGCATCAATGGTTGAAGTAAGCAATGCCGGGTTTTGTTGCGATACTGCATTTATCCAATCGGTTACCAGGCGCCAGTCTCCGCCCCCATGCCCATCCGACTCCTGTTTCCATTCTGTTTTTTTACCGGTCAAAAAATCGGTCATAGTAAAAGAGGTCATATCGCCAGTTACATCACCCAGGCTCCCCATCACCCTTGTTCTTCTTCCATCGTAAGATGTAAAGGCTTCCATCGAAAAGGCAGCGGTAAGCCCGCCCTCAAATAAAATATTGGTTGTATAGTGATCGGGTTGGTCGTTTTCCATACGGTAAACACAGCGGCCATAGTTGGTTGTTTTTAATTTTTCCAAAACAAATGCAGCCTGTTTATCTTTTTCTTCCGGCAGATCAAAAACATAATTCCAGCTTCTTTTACGGTAATAAATTTCCAGGGCCGAGTAAGGACATTTTTTTTCTACCGTACAACCATCTGTACAGCGTGCCGTACTTCCTTCCGGTGCATTTTTTTTGGTAAACCATTGCAGGCTTCCAAATGCCTGTATATGGGTGCAGGGCTTATTTACCATCCATTTCATTATATCAAGATCGTGGCACGATTTGGCTAAAATAATCGGCGTGGTTTGTTTACTGTTGTGCCAGTTGCCACGTACATAAGAGTGGCTCATATGAATATGCTGAATGGGTTCCAGGTGCTGTATGCTTACCACTTCTCCCAACACACCACTTTGTATGATCTCTCTCAGCTTTATAAAGTAAGGTGCATAGCGCAACACATGGCAAACGGCAACTATTCTGCCGGTTTTTTTCGACAGGGCCAAAATTTCACGGCACTCTTTTTCGCTGGGCGAAATTGGTTTTTCCAGTAACACATCATAACCCATTTCCAAAGCTTTCATACAGGGGCCATAATGCAGGTTATCGGGTGTAGTGATGATGATGGCATCTGCAAATTTTGGCCGCATAAAAACATCTTCCCAGGTATTAAAACGGTTCTCTTCTTTTATGTTGTGCTTTTTTGTGTACCGTTCATTACGCAGGGCAATGGGTTCGGCCACACCCACAATGTCGAGCTGATCGGGATATTTTACTGCATAATTACCATATACATTACCCCTGGCACCGGCTCCGCAGGTAATTGCAGTAACGGGTTTATCTAAGTTTAATTTTTTATCGGGTAATAAAATGGGATGTTTATTTTCATCAACAGCCCCTGATGAAAAAGGGATCACAGCAGTTCCTAAAGTTAATCCCAATGCCCTGATAGCATCACGGCGGCTCCAACGCTTTTTCATAAGCAGCAATTTTAAATGAGAAATGAGTTGATTAAAGTTACTGATGTTTGATACAATTTGAAAGTTTTCGTTTTCCAGCACGATGTGCATGGTGTCCCGAAGCCTTCATGTAACTGATAAAATATAATTGGATTTTGAATTACAGGTAAAATTGTGTTTTTTTATAAGCAGCATTACCGGCCAGGTTTTACTCTAAACTATAATGCCGAAAGCAGATTGCAATAAAAATTCATCATGAAACAAATATCATTTTTATATTTTCTGACAATCTTATCCGTTACTTTTCTTATTTCAACAATGGCTTACACACAAACAAACATTGATACGCTTTGGAGTTTATTAAAAACTGCCAAGCCTATTCAGGAAAGTTCCCCGGTTTGGGAACATGCAGGTAAAAAGCAGATAAAGGAAACATGTATAACCGGTGATTGTACCAATGGTTATGGAATTTCAATATCGAATGATGGTGCTGTTGCCGGCAGATACCAATATGAAGGTGGCTTTTTAAAAGCAAAACATCATGGTGTTGGAATACTTAAAACCGTTAATGGAAATACCAGGGTTGGTAATTATGATAATGGAAAAGAAGTGGGTGCCTATTTACTGAACAATAACGGGTTGATGCAACTTCATAATGCAAAGGGGTTTAAAAAAGTTACGGATGAATTTGGTTTTGCATTGACAGATGTACAAAAGCACCAGGCAAATAGTTTTGAAAAGTTTACTGCATGTAACTGCCTGGGCCGGACTACGCATATTGTGGAAGAAGAATACCAGCAACCATACGAGCTTACTGACGAATTTAAAAATTTTAAGGGTACCGGATACAGAACCGAAACACGCCGTGTAGAATATCCCGGTTTAAGAAACAACTGCAAAAACACAGTTTATATAAAAGCTATTGCAAACGAAGGTGGTTATTATTTTGACAGGTCGCTGGTTGTTTTACCGGGTAGCACCATCAGGAAACTGCCATTTAATATAACCTATGTTGATAACAAAGAAGATGTACAATATTTAGGGCAGTATGAAGTGGGAGCGGTTTTAAAATGAATGCTTTTGTTTTTATTGAAAGAGCTGTGTCTCAGCGGAGTTTTCGCCAGCAAATTCTTATTTTTTAATACACAGTTTTTGCGAAACCCCGATGTTTGAAGACTCCTGCATAATAATTCCTCTCTTCTTTAACTTCTTCGTCCCAGCGGGGTTTTCACTGCATACTTTATAAAAAACAATATTCCTTCGTGAAACCCCGATGTGTAATACTCCTGCTATAAATTACGGCCACTGCTTAAAACTAATGCGGCGAGAACTTTATTACGCAGGCCTGAGCAAATTTAAGACGGCATCACCTGTCACGATCTATATTGGGATGTGATCCCATCATCGTTTCGTTTTAATTATTGGGGAAGGGAACACATGCACCAGTTGGGGTATTATATAACGTTATACCATGGCCGTTTCCCCAATTGTTTCATTATTCTACAATTTTGTTACAGAATTAACTCTTATAGAAAACCGGGCACGACAGTTGAAACTACATGCATGTATCAACAATTTTAAACTTTAACCAGCAAATTATTCTTTAACGTTTAAAACTAAAAATTATGAAAACGACAACCTTTAATCTATTTTTCGCCGTTGTAATTTCCGGCCTTGTACTTACATCGTGCAGCAAGAACGATATTACAGAAATGACACCAACTCCAAATGCAGCAACTACAGCTAATACAGCCAATGCAGGTAGACCGGCACCTACTACTGCCGCCATTCTAAACCAGGACCTTAAGATCAGTTATGCCCGTGATAACGGAGTGGATATCACTTCTCAATTCAAAGACTTTACTTTTAATTTCGTTGGCACTTATCCATCCGGCCCCGCCCATGTATGGAACGATCTGCTGGCCCAAACCGGCCAATGGAGTTCGCCTATGGAATCTACAGATTTCGTGCTCTCGTATCCCACTGGCATATTTACACAACTGGCTTTTTTAAATCGGGAATGGAATATAGTTGAAGCCAGCACAAACTTTTTCAGGCTGATTGCAGCTGATGGTGATGAAGTGGATTTTGTAAGTGCTAAATAAGATAATGTTATAGGCATATTTGCCAAAAAATCGTCACCGGCATGCGGCTGCGTATGCCGGTGAACTATTTTGTCTCCCTGGGTCATTAACCCTTATACAATACCTTTACTATCTTTCTACACTTCTTCTATAAAAGTTCCTTAAAGATATGCCGTACAAGTGAGTCCCGATAGCTATCGGGACAGCAATGATACTATGATACTTCGGCTTCGCTCAGTACAAAAGCTGGTAACAAAAAAATATCTTTTCGTTCCTTAACCCATTTCTCGGCTTCGCTCGAAATTATGGGCATTATCCTTCGACTTCGCTCAGGATTCTTTACACCCCAATCTTCTCATCCACCAGTTTTAAAATTTCTGCTTCCAGGGCAATGGTTTGGTCTTCTATATCTGCGCCACGGGTAATAATATCGTTGGTAAATATTTTATCATCGTAACCGGCGGCATTAATCCTTACGTTCATAAAAGCGCCAATTACCGCAGTCCTGGCACAAAGGGCGCCAACACCTGCATCGGTAACGGAGTTGGGGTTGCCGTTTATAACCATGGCTTTTATTACTTCCATGCTTTCAAAAGCTGTTTGCATTACTTTAAAGGGTATTTCAATGGCGTATTTAGTGGCGGACTGTATCGCTTCTGTACGGGTGGCTTTTTCATTGTCGGTTGCCTTGGGCATGGCAAAGGCTTCCATTATTTTATTGAAGGCTGCAGTATCTGCATCCACCAGTTGCAATAAAGTATTTTTATATTGTACTCCTTTCTCCGCCCAGTCGCTGAACTCCTTCCACCTGTCGTCCCAGCCTTTTTTGTGGCTGCTTAAATTGGCTACCATGGTGGCGAGGCTAATACCCAATGCCGCCACGTAGGCGGCGATGGATCCGCCGCCGGGTGCAGGGCTTTCGCTGGCGGTTTCGTTGGCAAAGTCGGTAAGCGTCTTGCTTACCATGCGGCTGTTTGTTTTATCGTTCAGCATATATTCAATTATTCGTTCTTCGGGTTTAAAGGTTGTAAGTTCATCAAGCCCCATAGATTTGATAGCAATTTTTATCAGTTCTTTTTCGCTTACGCCGGTACTGCGTTGTTGCTTTTGTAAAAAATATTTGCCGGCATCGGTCATGGATTTAAGGGGTATAAGGCCTACCAGTTCGCTGCCGGTAACACGTATGCCTCTTGCAGTTGCTTTATTGCACACTTCATCAAAAGCAATATGCACGGGAGTGATATTGATATTGGTGAGGTTCATGGAAATTTGTGCCACACCATATTCTTCAATGAACCAGCCAATGGCTTTTACGCTTTTTAATGTGCCTGGCTGGTTTATTTTTTGTCCGTCTACTTCTATATTTCTTCCGGCCTCCCGTACATCAAAAGCAATGGCATTGGCACGGCGGGTGGATGTGGTGTTGAGGTTGA
>JANOVD010000312.1:0-5207 GCA_031417255.1 Chitinophagaceae bacterium | reverse complement strand
TAACCGCTGCTTTGTAATTAAGTGTAATATCATCAACCCACCAGCCCTCTGGTGCAGTTGGAGCAGTTGTATTGTCATCCGATCCAAAACGGAAACGTAACATTACTGAACTGCCATTATAAGAAGCTAAATTGATTTTTGTATTAATGAAGGTTGCCTGAAGACCGGTAAATGCCGCTCTTCCTGACAATGCATTTGTAGGAGCAGCGCCCAAGCCTGCGTTATATCCATTCAGCGTAAAATTAGCTGCGCCCACATCATTCCAGGTAGTACCTCCGTTTGTGCTGATCTCTACAACACCTCCATCCCATCCATCTTCGGTATTCCATCTGTGCCAGAAACTTAATTCAGGATATGAATTTAACGGTAATGCAAAAGCAGCAGTTCTTGTCAGTCTTTGATCGCCGGCTACAGCAACATTCTGAACGTAGAATGAATTAGGAGCACTGTTACTGACAGTAGTTGAAACTGTCCAAACTGGTCCTGCAGGAGCAGCTGTTGTCCATGTTGCAGGTATACTTGCGGTAGCAACAGGTTCTGTAAATAAAGTAACCGGAGGAAAATAAGAACCATTATTTACATTAACAATAAATGGATAATTGGTTGTTCCAGCCCCCTGGTTAACAGCAAAACTTACTACACGGTTTGGAGCATCATAAGTACCACCACTTACATAAGTAACATTGGTAGGTAAAGTATCTCTTAAAGTATAGCCAGATACAGCTGAGCATGTTGCTATTGAATTTGTATAAGTAAGGTTAGATCCTTCTGGTATTGTAGTGGCGCTAACAGTTGCACCTAATGTTATTGGTGCAGTAAAATCAGGAATCTGATCTGTAACACTTGAAGTAGAACCTTCTGATGCAAAAGCACCCATACCTCTTCTTCTGAACGCTTCCCAGATTGCACAGTTATATGTGCCGCCATACAAAACCTGGTCTGCCTGTAAAATAGCATTTCTGCCACTGATAAAACCAGGACTGCATTGTTGCAACCTCATTCCTTCAGTTACTAATTTAAGTGCAATGGCATTACCACCACCACCGGCAAAATTGTATAGGTTAGGATTTATAACACCAACCTGGTTAATGATATTCCAGGTCATATCCCATAAAGTAGCACACCAGATTTCACCTCTTGGATGAGGGCCGGCTGGTAAAGATGCTAAATACACTCTGTTGTTAATTGCAAAATCGGTACAATATCTTTGACCACGGATACCTAAACCCGTAGGTGGTTGAAATAAAGCATAGGTTCCTATTCCTCTTGGTGAGTTGAAACCGGTATTTAATGTAGCTGCTACCCAATCCTGGGTTAACATTAACCCATAATAATCACTCCAGCCCTCTCCCATCTGCTCGGCATTGCCAAGGCATGCTCCTGAACCACCACCGGTTAAACGGTTACTGATTCCATGCCCATATTCATGAACAACAATTCCGTTATCAACATCACCATCCCTGTTTGGTGTACCGCCTGTCCATAAATACATCTGCATTCTTCCACTTCCGCCATCTGCAGGAGTTGAAAAGTTTGCATTATTGGTTCCGCCACCATCCTGTGCTTCAGCATTTACATGGTCATTACCTGCGCCACCACGGCCAAGATTATCATCCTGGAAATTTGCCGCAGGCTCTGTAAATCCATAGATATACATCATATCATGAATCACATTATTCCAGTAAAATAAATTAACAGTATTAAATTGCTGATTAGGCACCGGGGTTGTTTGTGTAGGATCAACTGTATAGTTTGGTGTATGATCAAAAGTTAAATTAGGAAAAGCAGTTGAAGATGTAACCGCATCTGCAATAGACCCATTATTATCATTTACCCTGTCCTGGTAAGCAAATACATTATTACTACGTGTATAGTTGTAATCTGTAGCTGCCGCACCGGTATGCCATCTTAATGTTGTAGCATTTCCAGGGGCTGCTACCCAGGGGTCTGTTCTTACAGCATGAGCTCCGTTAGGAAAAGAAGGGGCTTCAGCAGGATAAGGAACTACCCTGTAAGATGCGGTAGTAACCAATGAAGGATCTTCTGTTGTTTTAAAATCGAAGCCTTTTTTATCTAATACATTTACATGCATGTTTCCATAGGTAAATGCAGGATACCTTGTTAATCCAAGTACATCCGGAGTTCCCCAATGGTCATAATCGGTATAATTATCTATGCCTAAAATGCTGTTGTTAATTGCATCTACCCTCACCATCCAATAATCGGAAGTTGTTTTAGGTATGATGTAAACATGCCATGATAAATTGATTTCGTTAGAATTTTCAACCGGTGTCCACATCAACTGGACCGTAATATTCTCACGGGAAACACCCATATTACTGAACTCAACCTTGCGGCCATTGTCTTTTGTATTTAACACAACAGCCATTTGTGATGCATGTAAACCCCTGTCTGATAAAGCAGATTGTACAGCCGATTGAGCTGTTACAGCAGGCATTGCGGTTTTACCGGCAGCAAATTTTTGCAGGCTGTGGTTAAAAGCTCCTTGCTGAGATACCAGTTTATCGCCTCTGAAAGCCAGCACCAGCATCTGGTTAAAAACAGGAATTCCCTGGTAAGTCTGGGTCAGGTAAACCATTCTGATGCCGGTGGCATTATCCTGGTAAGTACTTGATACCATCACATTAGTCAGGTCATCAGCAGTAAGTGCCAGCTTGGCTTTGCTTGCGCTAACCAGGCTGATAGCCACATTCTCTTCGGTATTGATATTTTGTGCATTAACACTAAAAACACAAAATAACAACGGAACAATAAAGAGGAAAATTTTTCTCATAATTGATGTTGTTTTAATTTTTAAATACATATTATTAATTGGGAGTCTATAAAAAATTCTAATACTTTTTATTTCAAATGGTAAAACTAAAAAACAGGATTCACTTTGGATTTTTTTATCGGTAGGAAATTTGCTGTAAGTGAGGGAGTAAAGTTTTTTATCATAAGCACTTTGATTATTAAAAATATATTTTAGTTAATTTATTTTTCTTGAAGGCACAATATTACGAACAAAAGATCAGATTAATCTAAAAATAAAAAACTAATATTACTAATTTTATAAACGGTATTTTGTAATACAAACAATTCATTACTAATGATAAGACTGAAATATTTTTTTGCTTTTGCCATATGCTTTTTTACACAATATGTAAAAGGGCAGGATTTAATACAAACTATTCAGGAAAGATCTGAAATTATACAACAAAAATTAACTGAATGGAGAAGACACCTGCACCAGCATCCGGAACTCGGCAACAGGGAATTTAAAACAACTGCTTATATAGTTGACCAATTAAAAGGCTTAGGACTTGAAATTAAAACCGGTGTAGCCAAAACAGGTGTTGTAGCCATTTTAAGAGGCGGCAAACCCGGGCCTGTAATTGCATTGAGGGCAGATATGGATGCTTTGCCGGTAAAAGAAAGAGTAAATATTTCTTATGCATCAACAGACAGTGCAATGTTTAATGGCATAAAAGTTCCTGTTATGCATGCCTGCGGCCATGATGCACACGTGGCAATTCTGATTGGTACTGCACAGGTTTTATCAGCCATGAAAAAGGAAATTGCAGGAACTGTAAAATTTATTTTTCAGCCGGCCGAAGAAGGCCCACCCGAAGGTGAAGAAGGTGGTGCATCATTAATGGTTAAAGAAGGCGTGATGGAAAACCCAAAAGTAGATGTGATCTTTGGTATGCATATCGAATCAGGGATACCGGCAGGAGATATTCAATACAAATCAGGAGCCTTTATGGCATCAGCAGATATGTTTACTATTAAAGTAAAAGGTAAATCATCTCATGGATCTCAGCCCTGGCTTGGTGTTGATCCCATTTCAGTGTCGGCACAGATTATTGAAGGACTGCAAAATATTATAAGCAGGCAAATGGATCTTACCAAAGCACCTGTTGTAATTACCGTAGCAAAAATAAACAGTGGTGTACGGTTTAATATTATTCCTGAAGAAGCATTTATGGAAGGAACTTTACGAACGCTGGATAGTAAAATGCAAAAAGATGTTCAGGAAAGAATGAAATTTACTGCTGCTAAAATTGCTGAAGCATCGAATGCAACAGCCGAAGTAAATTTTTATACAAAAACTTTAGTTACTTATAATACCCCTGATCTGGTTGAAAAAATGCTCCCCTCTTTACAAACAGCTGCCGGTAAAAATAATGTGCGGCTAATGGAGTGGGTTACCGGTGCCGAAGACTTCAGTTATTACGGTACAAAAGCACCTGCTTTCTTTTTTTATTTTGGCGGAATGCCACGTGGTAATGATGCAAAAAATGCACCGCCGCATCATACACCCGATTTTATGATTGACGACAGCCAATTGTTTGTTGGTGTAAAAACATTTTGCCAACTGGTATTTGATTATCCCGTGGTAATTAAGAATTGATTGTGTAAATTTAGAAGAGAGAGCATCATACATCTGGAACATTCAATATGAAAAAAATAATTTTCTCACTGATAGTTATTTTGTTTGCTACGGGAACTGCGTATGCACAGGTCCTGATTTCAGCAGACTTAAGGCAGGACGGCAAATTCAATACTGCAACAAACCTGTATGAGCCCGTTTCCAAAGACAAGACTGAATTGACTTATTTTGAATTTGACAAAGATTTTACCATATGCAGACATCTGACAGTTGACAAGACATCTTTGTATTTCATAAAATCCATAAAAAAGGATGACCTGAATGGCCGCTGGGAGTTTGATGCATTGAGCAATGCAGGATATAGTTACTACCTGATCATTGACATTATAAACAAGAACATACGCTTTATTTATAAAGAGAAAGGTGCTACTTATCTTGCACAGTTCGCTATTAATAAATTCTGGGTTGACAAATAAGGAAAGGATATTTATAGATCAATCAAATAAAAAATACATGAACAGATCATCCTTTTTTAAGTTCATTGCAATAACAAATTTTGTTTTGTTGTTCACAATATTTCTTTTATACAGAAACGGTTCGTTTAACAAATACTTTTACAAAAACACTGATAATAATTTTACAAGCCCAAATGGCGGCGTTGGTGCAAAACAAACTGCTGATTCAGTTAAAGCAGCTTATGACTCTTTGCGGGCATTGCAAAGAATGAGAATGTCTTCATCAAAATCTTTGGTTGTCACCGATTTTAGGTACCCCACCACCAGCAGAATAATTCCCAAAAAAGATTCAACGCCTG
>JANOVD010000311.1:0-2211 GCA_031417255.1 Chitinophagaceae bacterium | reverse complement strand
CCCAAATCTACTCCTTGCTCATCACCTATTAAATTTTGTCCGCCATCACCACGGGTTATACTTAAATAGCCGGTGCGGTATAGTTTTTCGTTGGCTAAATAAGCCAGCAACCTGGTGTTCTCATCATCGGGGTGAGCGGCTATGTATAAAACCGAACCCAGCACATTGAGTTTTTTTAACTGCAGTAATATTTCTGCCGATGTGTATGTCTTGGGAGTTTGGGCAAGTGTAATTAAAAATGAAAAATTAAAAATTAAAAATGCGAAAAACAGTTTCTTGATCATTACAAATATTTAAACGTTTATTTTTTTATTGTCCTACAAGAAACACAGCATTGGCCAGCATCATCTTCCCGTTCTCCCAAAAGTTGCGGAAGATGGGATCATCTGCAAAAAACACGATGGAACCGCTACCCAGTGGCAACACACCTATCACCGTACCATCTTTAATTTTTTCACGGGTAATGCTTCCAACAAATCCGGCGGTTTGATTTTCTTTTTTAATGATACCTACATTCCATCCGTCTTTCATGAACTCATATATATCGCTGCCCAGCTTCAGCGAATAATAATTATTGCTATACCCAAAAGCCAGTGGGTGCGAATTATCCAGCCCTACTTTATAAATAGCCCCGGGAATATTATTTACAATGCCATCCCTTTCCCTGTTCTCAAACCGTTTTACATCAGCATAAATATTGGCGCTGTCTTTCTTATCATCCTTTTTTTCATCATCATCATTTTTCTTAAGTTTTATTCCCCACTCTGCTTTTGCAATCTGAGATGCAGCACTTTCCAGCGCAATAATTTTTCCACCCTGCTGTACCCACATTTTTATTTCATTGGCTGCATCTTTGTTTGCTAAAAATTTATAATTACCATCAGGGAGTATCAATACGTCGATATTTTTCAAAGAACCTCCATCAATTTCATCCGCATTAATTAAACTTAACGGGTAATTCAATTGTTGCTCAAACAAATGCCATACTTCGCCTGCCGCATTGGCGTTAACGCCCCTGCCGGTAAGCATGGCAACTGTTGGTTTTTTTATCAGGTGTACTTTTTCACTTCCAAAATCAAAACCGGCATCCATAAAACCGCCACCTACAGTTGTTACCGAAGCATTAAACAATTGAGCCAGGTCAACAAACTGCTGCAGTTTATCTTCATTTCCTTTTTTTAAAACGATGATTGTTCCTTTTTGAAATGTTTTTCCGTTATAGACAAATTCTCTTTCGGCATAACGTACTTTAATTTTCGCATGTAATAAAGCAGATAACAGTTTTACATCGGCAAACGAATTATAGTTTACCAGGTATCCGTAAGCTACCGGTGAAACTGCAGCATTTACATTTGTAGAAATATAATTACCAACAGCCAGCTTTTCTTTTACGGCATAGCTTTGTACACCATAAACAAAAGGCAGGCTCCAGGCAGTAATATCGTAAGTAACCGAATCGCTTAATTTTGATTTGGGCTCAAACAAAACCTGCACCAATGAAGATTTGGGCTGGTAAGCCGATACTGCCATACTGTTTGCTGCAGTAAATGTTTCATCCTTACCGGTAAAATAATTATAGCCTTTAATTAGTGTTCCGCTTACACTGCCATACTTAATTCCATTTATATCAAAAAAGTTTTGTAAAGACAATCGCTTGCCTGCATTGGTTTCTGTAATAACATAGGTTTTGTACTCCCCAATCCCTGCTGTATTGGCATCATCAAAATATTTTTTGAATTCGCTGATGAGTTTGGCTGCATGTTGCGAAGCAATTTCAATGGTACTCATACTGGTTGTAAAATGATGGGCTATCCTGTCTTTTAATGTAAGTGTATCTCCATCGTTGGTAACTACGGCTAATCCTCCCTGGCTATGGCCTGCCTGTTCGTAGGTCATGCCAATGGCTCCGTTGTAAGTTGGGTAAGTATCTCCGTAAGCGGGATAAAACAAATCAAATATTTCTTTGGTAAAATACAACCAGCCGTTTGCATCAAAATATTTGGCATGATTTCTTCCAATCGTAAACTGAAAATCCCGTTGCCATTTTGTTATCACTTCATGAAATGGTTCTGCAGCCGGCGCAAAATAATAGGGGTTATTAATTCCCTGTTCATGAAAATCACAATGGATCTGCGGCATCCATTCATTATATTTTTTTATCCTTGCCTGAGATTCTACCTGTGTTTGCCAGGCCCAGTCGCGGTTAAGATC
>JANOVD010000310.1:0-9238 GCA_031417255.1 Chitinophagaceae bacterium | reverse complement strand
TGGGCCCGCCTGCCGGTAAAATGTACCGAACATTGGGCTATTAATGGATACAAGGTTATCAGCCTTAGGCTCTGTGTGTTTAGCAGAAACAGGTGCAGCAGTTGAAGGAGCAGCCACTACTGGCGGTGGGGCATAAGAAGGAGCTGCACTACCTGCTATAATATGTTGTACCGGGTCTTTTTTCTGTTTAACCGTAATTTTTACACCTTCTTCTTCAATGGTAATTTCGCCAATATTGGTTTTGTTGATGAGCTTTACCAACTCCTGGATTTGCTTGATGTCCATGTAAATTGTTTAAGTAGTTAAGTTGAATAGTAACGGGCTGCTAAGATAGGGTATGTATAATCATAACTGCAACCTAAATTTTAAAAAAACAGTAAAAATGGGCTTTTTTAGCCATAAAAGCGATTATTTTGGGCAAAAACGAGGCAAAAAGGCCAAATATTACAAAAATAAAAAAAGGGTACGTGATTACTCAGGTACCCCTGTCCGGCCGGTCAGGCGGGCGTTTTTATAAAATTTTAACTCCTTACTCTTTTACCCTTTCAACGTATTCTCCGCTTTTTGTATTAACCCTGATAAGCTCTCCTTCGTTTACAAATAATGGAACATTAACAGTTGCGCCGGTTTCTACGGTTGCAGGTTTTAAAGTTCGGGTAGCTGTGTCACCTCTCATGCCGGGTTCACTATAAGTAACCAGTAAAACAATCTTGTCTGGTAACTCAACCCCCATTGGCAGGTCGGTTTCGCCATTAATTAAAACAGATACTTCCTGGCCGTCTTTTAAAAACTTAGGGGCATCAATCATGGCTTCGGGTACAGTTATCTGTTCAAAAGTTTCGGTATCCATAAAGCTGTATCCGGTATCGTCTTTATATAAATACTGGTATGCTTTCTTTTCAACCATAACCGGATGAATTTGCTCACCACTGTTCCAGGTTACTTCTATAGTGCGGTTGTTATCTACACCTTTTAATTTAGCCCACACTTTGGCTGCTGCACGTGCTGTTTTATTTTGTCCGAATTCTATAACTGTGTACAGGCTGCCATCTACTTTGATGATTAATCCTGATCGCACATCTGCTGTTGTTGCCATAATAATAATTTTATCCCGTTACATTTCGGGAGGCTGCAAAAGTAGGAATAGTAAGGCTAAATCCGAAATTCAGTTTGAAATAACCCCTAACCTCTCTCAACAGGAGAAGGGATTGAAGCATGCAATATCAAAAAATCTTTTTAATGCTTAACAATCTATTATCAATCAAAGTATATAGCTTTATAAAAAAATAAACAATGAGATTAGTTTTTACCTTACTTGCTTCTTTTATAGTTTTCAACGCTTCGGCACAGGCTGATACAAGCCTGAAGTATATTAAGTTTCCAACCATCCCCACGTTTACTATTACCAAAATACCCGACAGCAGCAGTTTTACGAATTTTAAACTGAAAAAGAATAAGCCTGTTGTTTTTTTCTTTTTTAACCCCGATTGTGACCATTGCCACCAGGAAACCAAAAATTTAATTGCAAAAATTGAGCTGCTTAAAGATGTACAGGTACTGATGGTATCCATACTTGATTTCAATTCAATCAAAAAATTTTACAACGACTATAAAATTGCCAGTTATCCAAACATCACCATAGCCAGGGAAACTACTTATAATTTACCGGGCTTTTTCAGCATCCATTCCATACCGGATGTATATGTTTATGATAAACAGGGGAAATTTCTGAAAACTTTCAAAAAAAGCTTTCCGGTTGAAGAAATTGCAGCTTTGTTCTGATGATATTTTAATCAGCACTATTTAAAATTTCGATTTTAACTCCTTTCGTATTTAATTATCTTTGTGCCGCAAACCTGCCTGCTGTACGCAGGTAATTTTATCTACCATTAAACATACATACATGAAAGTAACTGTAGTTGGAGCCGGAGCCGTAGGCGCTACCTGTGCCGACAATATTGCCCGTAAAGAACTTTGTAACGAACTGGTTTTACTGGATATTAAAGAAGGCGTTGCCGAAGGTAAAGCCATGGACCTGATGCAAACCGCCACCCTCCTGGGTTTCGACACCAACATTATCGGCAGCACCAATGATTATGCAAAAACAGCAGGCACCGATGTAGCTGTTATTACATCCGGCATTCCCCGCAAACCCGGCATGACCAGGGAAGAACTGATTGGCATTAATGCCGGCATTGTAAAATCGGTTACCGAAAATATTTTAAAACATTCGCCCGAAGCCATCATTATTGTTATCAGTAACCCGATGGATACCATGACTTACCTGGCTTTAAAATCGAGCGGATTACCAAAGAACAGAATTATCGGCATGGGCGGCATTTTAGACAGCAGCCGTTTTAAATATTACTTATCAACTGCCATGGGTTGTACGGCATCTGACTTGCAGGCTGTGGTTGTAGGCGGTCATGGAGATACAACTATGATTCCATTAGCAAGATTAGCTACTTACCAGGGCACGCCTGTTTCTAATTATTTAGATGCTGAAACTTTGAAAAAAGTGGTTGCTGATACCATGATTGGCGGTGCAACGCTTACCGGTTTGCTGGGCACAAGTGCCTGGTATGCACCTGGGGCTGCGGGTGCAGCATTGGTTGAAGCGATTGTAAGGGATGAGCAAAAATTATTTCCCTGCTGTGTTTACCTGGATGGTGAATACGGGCAAAAAGATATTTGCATTGGCGTACCTGTGGTGATTGGCCGCAATGGTATTGAAAAAATTGTTGACTATAAATTGAATGAAGAAGAACAGGCTGCCTTTAATAAAAGCGCAGATGCTGTAAGGAGTATGAATGCGGCATTGGAGAATTTGTAATTGCTTTTTATTTTAAGGGAATGGGTTTTAAATGAGAAAACCCATTCCCTTTTTTAATTTACACCATCGGTTATCATTTCTTTATTGATCTTCATCACCAAACCCTGCAACACTTTACCCGGACCGGCTTCACGGTTGATGGTTTTGTTAGTTATTTCTCCTGACTAGTATTTTGTTTAAGTCTCCTCCTCTTTTTTAAGAACTCAATTACAGCAATTACAACTAAAATAGATAATACCACTATGTAGATATATAGTGGTATACCTAAAAGATCAGTATATCCTTTTTTCAGCGAAAGTGATATAGCAAAAGTGGAAAAAAACATCAAGAAGTTAGTTATATATTTTATAGTCTTATTATTCATGCTCTAATCAAAATATTTGCATTCGGTTTTAATATTGCCCTTGTTGATTTAACTGGAAAGTTCATACCATTTTTCATAAGTTTGATTTGATCTGTTAATCATACGATATACTCACTGTAAGGTTCCCTGAACATTTATAAGGTTGGCAATCCTTCTGCACTAACTCACCCCATCAACATTCATTTCCTTATTAATCTTCATCACCAACCCCTGCAACACTTTACCCGGGCCAGCTTCTGTAAAATGGGTTGCACCATCAGTAATCATGGCTTCCACACTTTGTGTCCAGCGCACAGCACCGGTTAACTGGTCAATTAAATTATTTTTTATAACAGCCGGGTCGCTTATAGCTTTAGCCACTACGTTTTGATAAACCGGGCAGGATGGTACGTTAAAAACTGTTGCTTCAATGGCTGCTGCCAGTTCTTCTTTTGCCGGCAACATTAATGGCGAATGAAAAGCACCACCTACCGGTAAAACCAATGCACGTTTTGCGCCGGCAGCTTTCATGCGTTCGCAGGTAATTTTAATTCCTTTTAATGAACCGCTTATAACCAACTGGCCCGGGCAATTATAATTAGCAGGCACAACCACTTCTCCTGTTTCAATCATCACGGCTTCGCAAATCTCTTCTACCTTATCATCAGCCAATGCCAGTACCGCAGCCATGATTGATGGGTTCATTTCGCAAGCCCGTTGCATGGCCTGCGCTCTTATTGAAACCAGCATTAAAGCATTCTCAAAACTCAATGTATTATTGGCAACCAATGCAGAGAACTCGCCCAGCGAATGCCCAGCTACCATATTTGGTTTTGCATCGGGTAAAGTTTTAAAAGCTATTACCGAGTGTAAAAAAACAGCAGGTTGTGTAACGTTGGTCTGCTTCAGGTCTTCATCAGAGCCGCTGAACATGATATCCGATATGCGGAATCCTAAAATATCATTGGCCTGTTCAAACATTTCTTTTGAAACAGGATTGGAATCGTACATATTTTTACCCATTCCGCTGAACTGCGAACCTTGACCCGGGAAAATGTAAGCATGTGCCATCGTTAAACTGTTTTAGTCAAAAATAAAGTTTAAATTTGATTAAAATTTATTGGCATGGAACTAAGTACCAAAATATTTGAACCTGAACGTTATACTTACAACGATTATAAATTGTGGGAAGGGAATTGGGAACTTGTTAATGGCTATCCTTTTGCAATGAGTCCGTCACCAAATCATAAACATCAGTCATTTGGGGGTAAATTTATAAGGACAGTAGGCAATATGCTGGAAAATGCTAAAGCTGTTTGCAACTGTGAAGTACTGCATGAACTTGATTGGATTGTAAATGACAATACGGTTGTACGGCCTGATTGCATGATAGTTTGCGGAGAAATTAAAAGTGACTTTCTTACCTTTCCTCCGCAATTAATTTTAGAAATATCTTCTCACTCAACAAAATTAAGAGACCGTAATACTAAATTTCTTTTGTATGAAATGTATGGAGTAAAATATTACCTGATGGCTGACTGTGATACACAAAAAATAGAAACATTTGAGTTGATTGACAATAAATACAAACAAACCGATTCCACACAGTTTAACCTTACTCCACGCTGTACATTCAATTTAGATGCTCAATCATTATTTGTTTAATGAAGCTTTGCAGAAATCAATTTCACAAACTCACTCCTTGTTTCATTTTTTTCAAACTCACCCCAAAAGGCCGAAGTAGTAGTTACAGAATTTTGTTTTTCCACTCCTCTCATCATCATACATAAATGCGATGCTTCAATTACAACTGCCACACCCAATGGGTTGAGTGTTTCTTTTATTGAATTTAAAATCTGGTGCGTTAATCTTTCCTGCACCTGCAGGCGGCGGCTGTAAGCATCCACTACCCTGGCAATTTTGCTTAGCCCGGTTATGTATCCGTTTGGAATGTAGGCCACATGGGCCTTTCCGTAAAATGGCAATATGTGGTGCTCACACATACTGTACAGTTCAATATCCTTTACAATGATCATTTCACTTACATCTTCATGAAATTTGGCCGAGTTTAAAATGGCGTTGGCATCAATATGATATCCCTGTGTAAGAAACTGCATGGCTTTCGCTAACCGTTCAGGGGTTTGTTGCAATCCTTCTCTATCCGGATCTTCTCCAAGTAGCTGCAAACTGTTCCGATAATTTTCAATGAGCCCGGATGTAACCTTCTCATCATACTGTTCAACTTTTTTATAGGCCATTTCTGAATTTTTATTTTTGAATTTTGAATTTTTATTTTTTCCTTAAACCGGGTAATCCACAAAGTTTCTTTCGGTTTCATACAGGCGGATCTGCAAATCAAATTTCGCTTCAATCTTTTCCCTTAAAATATTATAGATCACAATCGCAATATTCTCAGCACTCGGGTTTAAGTTTTTAAACTCCACGGTATCTTCATTCAGGTTTTTATGATCAAAGCGTTCAATTATATTTTCCTGTACAATATCACTCAGCACTTTCATATCCATTACATAACCGGTTTCAGCATCCGGTTCACCGGTTACTTTAACCACCAGTTCATAATTATGCCCGTGAAAATGCGGATTGTTGCATTTACCAAAAACCTTTTCATTGGTAGCATCATCCCACGCCGGATTGTTTAAGCGGTGTGCTGCATTAAAATGTTCTTTACGGTAAACGGCTACTTTATTACTCATGGCAAATTATATAACACATAATAATTAAAAATTGTTCTAAAGATTTATTGAATTTATTCAGAACAAAGTTGAGATGGTTAAACCAGAAGTCTGCTGTTCAAACTCATCAACCTGAAAGTTAATTACAATTAAAGTTAGGATTAGTTTAGATGAAACTAAAATTAATTGCCGGCATTATTACCATAGTACTCAACAAATATCCGGGGCGTTTCAGATAATTTAAGACAATGGAGTTGAACACCCGCAGGAAGATGTGGAATAAGTTCATTCCATATACCGATCACCAGGTTTTCAATGGAGCACAGTTTATCTTTCATAAAATCAACATCTACATTCAGATTCTTATGATCAAGTTTATCAATCACATGCTCTTTTACAATAACGCTCAGTTTTTTTACATCATACACAAAACCCGTGTCGGGGTTGGGCTCTCCCTTCAATGTAACAAATAACTCAAAATTATGCCCATGCCAGTTTTCATTGGCGCATTTGCCAAACACTTCCTCATTCTTTTCCCGGCTCCATGCCGGGTTAAATAATTTATGAGCCGCATTAAAATGTTCTATCCTGGTAATGTAAACCATTAAAATTCAAAAATTTCGGCAAAGGTAGCTTCTAAATCCTGAAATATGAATGGTAAACACGAAATTTGTAATATGCAAATCTTGCTTATTGCTGCAACTGAATCAGAAATTGAACCTTTTACCACCGGTAATACAACAATTGATGTGTTGAATACCGGTATTGGTGTTCCTTCAACAATCTACCACCTGCAAAAACGCTTGCATCAAATTGAATATGATTGTATCATCCAGGCAGGTATTGCAGGTGCTTTTAATCGCTATATTGCATTAGCACAAACAGTGCTTGTAGCTCAGGATTGTTTTGCTGATCTTGGTATTGAAGAAAAAGAAAATTACCTGCCCGTTTTTGAAACGGATCTTGCTGATAAAAATGAATTCCCATTTAAGAACGGATGGTTGGTAAATTTAAATGACAACCTTGAGCATATCAATTTACCAAAAGTAAAAGCAATCACTGTAAATAAAGTAAGCGACAGTGAATTGCAAAAACAACAATTTGTAAAACAATTTAATGCTGATATAGAAACTATGGAAGGCGCCGCTTTGCATTATGTTTGTTTGCAGGAAAATATTCCGTTCTTACAGATCAGGGCAGTATCAAACTATGTTGGTGAAAGAGATAAAACAAAATGGAAGATGAAAGAAGCAATTGAAAATTTAAATGCGGAATTAATGAAAATAGTTAACAGGCTGATAGGTTATCAAGTAAGCTAACTTACTAATACCCATAAACCTATTAAGTATTGAATAGGGAAGGCGACAAAATACAAGCACACGGATGACACGCCTGCCCGAAAGAATTTATTCAGGCGGGGGTTGGACGGATGAACACAGATTTTTTTCACTTCGTGAAAATATTAGGATGTTAGTAATCGTCAGGATTAGATATTGCAGCAATGGAAATGAATTTACCCGCAGTATCCTGTGGACAAAATCCAATTTTCTGCAAAGCAGAAAAATCCGTGTTAATCCGTTCCATCAGTGTCATCCGTGTGCTAATGTCGCATATCTCATGAAATTCTTAGTAACAGGATTAACAGGTAAGCCAATTTACCAATACCCATAAACCTATTAACTAATAAACCCGTAAACAATGCACTTCACTTTAGGCTTTTCCCCATGCCCCAACGATACATTTATATTTGATGCCCTGGTAAATAATAAAATTGATACAGGAGGATTATCATTTGATGTTGTTTTGGAAGATGTGGAAACCCTTAATGAACGGGCATTACAAGGGAAACTGGATATTACAAAACTCAGCTATGGAGTTTTGCCATTGGTGCTGGATAAATATATTGTGCTGAACAGCGGGAGTGCTTTGGGTACAGGGGTAGGGCCCATTTTAATATCGAATGGTGAATTTGAAATATCGAATATGGGAGAAAGCATAATTGCTATACCAGGTGAGCATACCACAGCACATTTACTTTTTTCTTTGGCTTATCCAAATGCAAAAAATAAAATTTTTCTTCGGTATGATGAAATTGAAGATTTTGTTTTGGATGGAAAAGGTTTGGGCGTTATCATTCATGAAAACCGGTTTACTTACCAGGCAAAAGGATTATATAAAATAGCCGACCTGGGCGAATACTGGGAAAAAGAAACCGGTAACCCAATTCCCCTGGGAGGCATAGCAGCCAAACGATCAATAGATACAGCCATTGCTTTACAGGTTAATAAACTGATAAGAGAGAGTATTGAATACGCTTTTAATAATCATTACAAAGATTTAACCGGTTATGTTAAAGAACATGCACAGGATATGAGTGAAGAAGTAATGCGAAAGCATATTGATCTATACGTAAATGATCAATCATTTGATATCAGTAATGAAGGAAAAAAAGCTGTAGTGGGACTGTTAAATATTAAACAAAAAATAAATAGTAGCACTACGTTTACAATCAATGAAATATTTTTGAGCTCTACCAACTGTAATCAACCTTCATGAGAAAATTCCTGTTTATATTTTGTGCTTTATTGCTTATTTGCCCCATTGTGTTGTTTGCACAGGCTAAATCCAATGCTAAAGATGAACTAAGGGTTTTTATGGATTGTAATACCTGGTGCGATATGAACTTCATAAAAACAGAAATTAATTTTGTTGATTTTGTACCGGACCGCTTTTCAGCAAATGTATTTATTATGGTTACAGAACAAACAACGGGTTCTGGCGGAAGGGAGTTAAAATTATTTTTTATTGGCCAGGAGAATTTTAAAAACATGCAGGATACACTGAAATTTTACCGCACCAGTGTAGATACCGATGCAGAATACAGAGAAAAGCTGGTTAGGTATGTAAAGCTTGGATTAACAAGATTTGTTGCACAAACCTCATTGGCACAAAAAATAGATATTAAAGTTCCTGTTTCACAAAATGAAGAAGCTTCAAATTCATTAAACAAAAAAAAAGACAAATGGAATTTTTGGGTATTTAATGTTGGCTTTAGCGGCAATATTAATTCGGATGATTTTAGTAAGTCAAACAGAATATCGGGTAGCATCCGGGCAAACAGGGTAACTGAAAAATTGAAAATAAATATCAATGCAAATATTTCAAAAAATGTGAGAACCATTCAATTTGACAGTACAATAAGCAAGTTCCCCAATAACAATTCCGGTATCTATACAACCATAGTTAAAAGCCTGAACAGTCACTGGTCGGTTGGTGGCCAGGCTTCATTTAACCACAGTACGTATAGTAATACAGATGCCAGAATATCTGTGAGGCCTGCAGTTGAGTATAGTTTTTTTAAGTATAAAG
>JANOVD010000309.1:0-8701 GCA_031417255.1 Chitinophagaceae bacterium | reverse complement strand
AGAATTAGTTAAGAAAAATTTTATTGGTCCCGGCATCGATGTTCCTGCGCCGGATTACGGTACGAGTTCAAGGGAAATGGCCTGGATAGTTGATACTTATGCTTCATTAAAACCCGGCGAAATTGATGCTGCCGGTTGCGTAACCGGTAAGCCGGTAACACAGGGTGGTGTACGTGGCCGTACCGAAGCAACGGGGCTGGGCGTATTTTTTGGGATTCGTGAAGTGTGCAATATGGAAGACGTGATGAAGAAGCTGGGCTTGCCTGTTGGTATTGCAGGAAAAACTGTAGTGGTACAGGGTTTGGGTAATGTGGGTTACCACAGTGCAAAATTTTTCAGGGAACATGGGGCTAAGGTTATTGGCCTTGCAGAATATGAAGGAGCCATTTTTAATTTAGAAGGATTAAATGAAGATGAAGTTTGTCAACATAGAAAAGTAACCGGTTCTATATTAAATTTTCCGGGTGCAACAAATCTGGTTAAAAATACCGATGCCCTGGAACTGGAGTGTGATATTTTAATTCCGGCCGCTTTGGAAAATGTGATCAATGGCGAAAATGCACCAAGGGTAAAAGCAAAGATCATTGGCGAAGCCGCCAACGGGCCATGTACTCCCGAAGCTGATGAAGTATTTACAAAAAAAGGAATTTTGTGTGTACCCGATATGTACCTAAACGCAGGCGGTGTTACGGTAAGTTATTTTGAGTGGCTTAAGAATTTAAGCCATGTTCGTTATGGCCGTATGGAAAAAAGATTTACTGAAAACCTGAATACGCATATCTTAGGACAGATAGAAGAACTGAGCGGTAAAAAAGTAAGCGATGTTGAACGCAAATTCATCATGCACGGGCCCGAAGAACAGGATCTTGTGCATAGCGGTTTGGAAGAAACCATGATTGCCGCTACAAGAGAGATCATGCAGATATGGAATGATAATCCTGCCATACCCGATATGCGTACTGCAGCTTATGTAAATGCCATTAATAAGGTTGCAAACAGTTACAGCGAGTTGGGGATTTTTCCATAAAATTATAATGGTTATTTAATAAAGGCTGCCTGTATCCGGCAGCCTTTATTTGTTTCAGACAAATATCTTATGAAACAGCCGGGTGCCAGATACGGCGTTGGTAATACTTCGACTTCGCTCAGTACCAGACGCCGGCAATAGAGCTACCTGCGGCGGCAAAAGAATTTTGCGAAGTACCTGTTGCGACCTGTTAAAGAAACAAAATTTATTTAAACCGGAATACATATGTTTCTAAACAGAAAAGAAAAGAGTAAATTTGTTTAAAACAAAATCAGTTATGACAACAATAGCCATCCGTCGTAAACTAACTGACTACCTGAAGGTAGCAGATGATGACAAAGTAAAAGCTATTTACACCATGGTAGCCGATGAAATTAATACAGCCGAAAATGACTGGGACGAAAGCTTTGTAAAAGAATTAAAAAGCCGCAGCCGCAGTTTTGCTAATGGAACTGCGAAGACATATAGCTGGGAAGAAACAAAAACAGCAGCCATTAAAAAAGTAAAATCAAAAAACCGGTAATGGCTTACGATTTAAGGCTGCATGAAAAAGCTTATGAAGAATATATAGCTGCTTATGAATGGTATGAAATGAGCAGACAAGGATTGGGTGACCGTTTTATGAACTATGTTGAAGAAAGGTTACACCAGATTAGTGAGCATCCTGAATATTTTGGAAAGAGGCAAGGAGATTACAGAGCCGTTAAAGTGCAGCACTTTCCATATTTAATAGTGTATGAATTTTTTAAAAAGAAAGAATTGATACATATTGCCGCTATCTATCACGGCAAGAGAAATCCAAGACGTAAATTTAGGAAATTGAAAGTTTAGAGAGATCCCTTTTGTATATGCCTGTATGCAAAGGTTTAAATGAATTGCGCCGCCCTTCAGGGCGGTGATTTTGATTATGATGTATAGCAGGCTTTAGCCCAAATAAAGCTGTTGGGCTAAAGCCCTGTTGCTGGTACTGATTTTATCCCTGCCCTGAAGGGCAGGGCAATTGATTAGGAGTTTGAGTGTTTTAGGAGTGCGCTCAACGCATTTTTGTGGTAGCTAACTTTATGAATAGGTAGCTAATGTTTTTATTCAATACTCCAATTTCTTGTTACAAGATTTGGATTCTTAAGTTTTGTGTCAATAATGATTGTATTTATATCTTTTCGTAGAGGAATGGTGAAAAATCGAACTCTTTGTTTCTGATCATGAAAGTCTCTGAAAACAATTAGATAATAACTCCCAAGTTTGTCAAATCCCATGGAGGAAAACAAAATCTTGTCAATTTTCTCTACAGGTACTTCGAATATTAGGGTGCCTTTTGAATCAAGAACATATAAAATGTGTTGTATATCGTCATACTCAATAATTCTCATAGTATTCAAATAATAGAGTATGATGCTGAATAAACTGATAGCCCCAATAAGGCCAAACCAGATTTCTGACTTGATGTTTGTAGAGTTAAGCTTGATTATCAAAGTGTATCCAAGACTTATCAACGCAAAGTATACTACAATTTTAAGCAATGTGAGTTTTCGAGATATTCTATATCGGTTTGGATTATCGTATGCAAAAATGAAAAAATTTATCAATTTATGACTTGCGGTGCAAGGTTGCCACTAACATAAATATACGTATCTCTTTGTATATTTCTTAATTGATTGTCACTACAAAACCGTATAAATAAATTTTCGATAAAAGCCCAATAAAGATTTACCGTACAAGAGTGCCTCCGCAGCCCAATAGCATTCCAAAACTCTGGCCCACAAAAAAAAATCCCAATTGCCAACGGCAAATGGGATTTTTTGTAGGAACACGCCTTTGGCGTGTTCGAATTCGCCTCAGGCGGAATTCCTACACCTCCGCCATATCCGGTATATCAACCGCTTTATAAGCACCGGCATCTAATTTCTTTTTTGTTTCTTCAAATGCTAAAAGTGTTTCATCAATATCAGCATCGGTGTGTGCGGCGGTGGGTATAAGGCGGTAAATAATATCGCCTTTGGGTATTACGGGGTACACCACAATGCTGCAGAAAATATGGTAGTTCTCACGCAGGTCCATCACCATTTGTGTGGCTTCGGGTACATCGCCTTTCATAAAGATTGGTGTAACCGGACTGTTGGTGCCGCCAATATCAAAACCACGTTCTTTTAAACCGGTTTGTAATTTTTTTACATTGTACCAAAGTTTTTCACGCAGTTCGGGCATGGCTTTTACCATGTCCATGCGCTTCAGCATGCCTTCAACAATCATCAACGGTAAACTCTTGGCAAAAATTTGTGAGCGTGTATTGTAACGTAAATATTTAAGTACATTTTTTGGCCCGCTGATGAAGGCGCCAATGCTGCCCATACTTTTTACAAAGGTTGAAAAATACAAATCAATATCTTTTTGGCAATCCTGTGCTTCATCGGCACCGGCGCCGGTTGGGCCCATGTAACCAAAACCATGTGCATCATCTATTAAAATACGGAACTCGTATTTCTTTTTTAATTCGCATATCTCTTTTAAAATTCCCTGCTCGCCATCCATGCCAAAAACACCTTCGGTAATTAATAAAATACCGCCGCCGTTTTTAGCAGCAAGCTCTGTGGCACGTTGTAATTGTTTTTCGCAGTCTTCAATATCGTTGTGTTTATAAGCATACCGGTTGCCCATGTGCAGTCGTACACCATCAACAATGCAGGCATGTGCTTCGGCATCGTACACAATTACATCTCGGCGGTTTACCAATGCATCAATACAACTCATAATGCCCTGGTAGCCGAAATTCAGCAGCATGGTATCTTCACGGCTTATAAATTCGCTGATCACTTTTTCCAGTTCTTCGTGTTGTGCAGTATTGCCACTCATCATCCTTGCTCCCATGGGGTTGCCCATTCCGTATTTGGCTGCAGCTTCGGTATCGGCTTTACGCACATCGGGATGATTTACCAAACCTAAATAATTATTCAGGCTCCACACGATCATATCTTTTCCACGAAACTGCATTCTTGGTCCCAGTTCGCCTTCTAATTTCGGAAAAGTGAAATAGCCGTGGGCCCGGTCCATGTGCTGGCCAATGGGGCCGCCATCTTTTACTAATTTTTCAAAAACATCCATATTATTGGTTTTGTGTTATGAGTTTGGAGTTAGGTGTTTATTGGCGGCAAAAATAACGCATTGCCTGCAAAACTCATAACATTGGCATAACATGCTTATCTATAACAATTAATGTGCTTATCGGGTATCTTTGCAAAAACTGATTGATATGCTCCGCAGATCTTTTTTACTTTTTACTTTTTACTTATTTACTGTTGCATCTTTTGCTCAAACGGCAAAACCAAAGTTGGTAATTGGCCTGGTAGTTGACCAGATGCGTTGGGATTACCTGTATCGCTTTAATGCGCTGTATGGCGAAGGAGGTTTTAAGCGTATGCTGAAAGAAGGGTTCAGTTCCGAAAATAATTTTATTCCTTATGTACCTACTTATACTGCTGTGGGGCATACCACTATTTACACTGGCAGTGTGCCTGCCATCAGCGGCATTGTTGGTAATAACTGGTTTGATAAAACAACCGGCAAGGGTGTTTATTGTACAGATGATTCAACTGTTTCAACAGTTGGCAATACCGGCAAGGCAGGCAAGATGAGTCCTGCCAATATGTGGGTAACAACCATAACCGATGAATTACGCCTGAGCAATAATTTTAAAAGTAAAGTAATTGGTATTGCTTTAAAAGACCGCGGTTCTATTTTACCAGCCGGCCACAGCGCCAATGCAGCCTATTGGTACGATGCAGGCAAATGGATAACCAGCACACATTACATGAAAACATTACCAACATGGGTGGAGCAATTTAACGGTAAAGATCTGGTGGGAAAATATATGAGTAAAGACTGGACAACTTTATTGCCCCTGAGCAGCTACAACTTGAGTACAGCAGATGACAAGCCTTATGAAAATAAAATTAAGGGAGAATCAACAGTGACTTTTCCTCATAAACTTTCTTTAATACCTGATAGTTTAAAATATGAATCTTTCCGCACAACGCCTTATGGTAATACATTTACTTTTGACTTTGCAAAAGCAACGATAGAAAATGAATCACTGGGAAAAAATACAGTTAGCGATTTTTTAGCAATAAGCATTTCATCTACCGATTATGTTGGACATTCATTCGGTCCCAATTCGGTTGAGGTAGAGGATATGTATTTAAGGTTGGATAAAGACATTGCTGATTTTTTGCAATACTTAGATACAAAACTTGGCAAAGGAAATTATACTGTTTTTTTATCGGCAGATCATGCCGTGGCACATATTCCCGCTTTTTTGGCAGAGCACAAAATACCCGGTGGCAATTTTGAAGATGCTGATTTAAGAAAAGAACTTAACCAAATGATAGAAAATGATTTTGGCGTAACGAAAGTTGTACAAAGTTTACAGAACTACCAGGTGTATCTTAACATCAGCGAATTGGAAAAACAAGCTAAAGATGTAGCAGCAGTAAAAAAAGCTGTTATTAAAGTGTTGCAGGCAAAACCATTTATCATCACCGCATTTGAAACAGATAAACTTGCAACAGTTACATTGGCTGAGCCGTTGAAAACAATGCTTACCAATGGTTATAATACAAAACGAAGTGGCGATATACAATTTACCCTTAAACCCAATTATTTTGATGGTGGTAATAAAGGCACCACACACGGTTTATGGAACCCGTATGATGCACATATACCCTGTGTGTTTTTTGGCTGGGGTGTAAAACCGGGTAAGACCTACCGGGAAACTTATATGACAGATATTGCGCCAACCCTTGCGGCCATGCTGCAGATACAAATGCCAAACGGGAGTGTGGGGAAGGTGATAACAGAGTTGGTAAAATAAATTTGTGTAAATTCGTAATAATAAAAGTATTTGATTATGGGTTTGGTGTATGCAGATATAGAATTGTTTAACTACGCAGATGAAACTTTATGTGAAGATGGTTATTTGCCTAAAGAAAAAATCAGAAATATGCAAATAACTGCCATGGCAGATTCAGGAGCAATAAGGCTTTCTATAAATGAAGTAATAAAAGAACAGCTTGGTTTAAGGGTAAGGCAAAAATTAAATATATCGTTAGCCGATGGCACTAAACGGTTGTTAGATGTTGCCGGGCCAATCAGAATGAAATTTGGAGATAGAGATTGTATTACAGATGCATTTGTATTGCCCAATAACGAAGAAGCTTTAATTGGTGCTGTGCCAATGGAATTAATGGATTTAGTAATAGTACCAGCAGAGAATAAGTTGATGTATAACCCTTTGCACCCGGATGGGCCATTGTATTCATTAAAGTAAAAAAACGAAGCGAAAAATTAGCTAAGAGGACAAAGGAGGAAAAGAGCTGAAAGAGTGCAAGCTCTTTTCTCCTTTTCCTCCTTTTCTCTACTGAGCTTGTCGAAGTATGCCTCTTAGCTAAAAAATAAAAAAGGAACCAATTTCTCAGTTCCTTTTGTTGGGTTACAAGGATTCGAACCTTGACAAACAGAATCAAAATCTGTTGTGCTACCTTTACACCATAACCCAGTTATTAATTCGGCTGCAAAAATAAGGGTTATGCTTTTACCTCCCAAATGGTTTTTATACAGCTAAGTGCTGCCCGCTTACTCCGCATCTTCTTTCTCCTTCAATCCTTTTATTAAATCCAGTGCCTCTGCAACCACATCACACATAATTGTAATTAAAGACCCCGGCTTTGCAGTATTGTAGGCATGCATGATGGCTTCTTTTTCATTTAATATTATAGTAACCGGAATATCCTTTGTTTTTGTTTCATTAATACCATCTACCAGCAGGTTTACAATTTCTTCTGCAGTACGGCCTCTTAAATTTTTATCCTGGCGTATGATGATCTCGTCAAAATGTTTTCCAGAAATTCTGCCTAATTCTTTAATGTCTTCATCTCTTCTGTCGCCGGTGCCGCTGATGATACCCACTTTGGGTTCGCCATCAAGTTTACTTATAAAATCGCAGAGCAATTCAAGCCCGGCAGGGTTATGGGCAAAGTCAACCAAAAACTGAAAATTTTTGAATTGAAACATATTCAGTCTGCCCGGAGTTTGTGTTGAGGAAGGAACAAAGGTTTGCAGGGCCAGTTTAATATCTTCAATTTCAATATTGCGCCAAAAATAAGTGCTTAATACAGCAGGCAGGCAGTTCATAATATTATGAATGGCTTTGCCACCATAGGTTACGGGCACTTCACTAACTTTTATCACCCGTATTTTCCAGGTGCCTTTCATAATGGTGATATAGCCGTTTTCAAAAACTGCAGCATAACCGCCAGCTTTACAATGCTTTTTTATCCGTGGATTATTTTCATCCATACTAAAGAAAGCAATATTGCATTCCAATCCTTCCTTCATGGCATAAACCAGGTCATCATCAGCATTTAAAATGGCATAACCGTGTTTAAAAGTAGTTTCCGGAACCACTTGTTTTACCTTGGCCATCTGCTCCATCGAATCTATACCACCCAATCCAATATGATCGGCACTGATATTGGTTACAACAGAAACATCACAATTCTGAAATGCCAAACCGCTTTTTAAAATGCCGCCTCTTGCACATTCCAACACAGCAAAATCAACTGTTGGATCTTTTAAAACAAAAGTTGAAGATAAGGGACCGGTACAATCGCCCTTCATCATCATCTGGTTTTGTATGTACACACCATCGCTGGTGGTGTAACCAACTTTGTAACCGGCTGTTTTTGCAATATGTGCCGTAAGCCTGGTGGTTGTTGTTTTACCATTGGTACCGGTAATGGCAATAATGGGAATGGTGCCTGCACTGCCTTTCGGAAAAAGCATATCAACCACCGGCTCAGCCACATTGCGTGGTAAACCAACCGAAGGATCAATATGCATGCGGAAACCCGGAGCAGCATTTACTTCTAAAACAGCGCCGCCATTTTCTTTAACCGGTGTTCGCAGGTCGGTAGACATGATATCAATACCACAAATATCCAGACCGATAATTTTTGCAATGCGCTCACACATAATAATATTTGAAGGATGCACTTCGTCTGTTACATCGGTGCTGGTGCCACCTGTTGAAAGGTTGGCAGTTGGTTTCAGCAAAACCAATTCGTTTTTTGCAGGAACGGTTTCCAGGCTGTAACCTTTTTCATCCAGCATTTTTTGTGTAAACTGGTCAATGGTTATTTGTGTTAAAACTTTTTCGTGGCCATAACCACGGCGGGGGTCGCTGTTTACTTCATCCAATAAATATTGAATGGTATTTTTTCCATCGCCAACCACCGAGGCCGGGGTGCGTAATGCCGCACAAATAAATTTGTAATTAATAACCAGTATCCTGAAATCGAAACCGGTAATATATTTTTCAACAATAACACTGCGGCCATAAACTTTTGCCGCTTCATAAGCTTTCAATGCCATTTCCAAATCGGTAATATTGGTTGTATTTCCTTTACCATGATTACCATCAATTGGTTTTATCACACAGGGATAACCAATCCTGTCAATCGCATCTTTCAATCCTTCTTCAGTTCTTACCACATCGCCTTTTGGTACCGGAATTTCGGCAGCGCCCAGTAAATTTTTTGTTTCTTCCTTATCACAGGCAATATCAACTGCAATATTCCCTGTAGTGCTGGCAATGGTTGCCCTTATTCTTTTTTGATGCACGCC
>JANOVD010000308.1:0-2850 GCA_031417255.1 Chitinophagaceae bacterium | reverse complement strand
CATTTAGATAGTTTTGCAGACTTTCGTCGGCTATCTTTAAAGATGGATATAACTCATCAATACGGTAAACCTCCCAAAACTGCAGGCGGGCAGAGGCCTGTAACTGCTTACGCACCCGCTCAATATCGGTAATACCTGCCAGTTCCACATTGATGATACCTTTATTTTCATCGAAATTAATATTGGGCTGGGCCACACCAAATTTATCAATACGGCGAACCAGGATCTTATAGGTTTCTTTAATGGCACCCGATGCAGTTGCTTTTAGTTTTGAAGTAACTGTAGCATCGTTATCATTGATCTTTACTTCTTTTTCGGCCCCGGCAAAAACAGTAGCTAACTTACCGGGCCCGTTTTGTTTTATAAACGATTCGGTAAAAAGCGTAATAAAATTATCGTCTCTTGTTTCTTTAAGCTTGGTTGCAGTGCTTATTGCATTCAGTAGTGCAGGGTCTTTTGAGTTATTGCTCAAAGATTTTAACAGGTCAGACAGGCTCACATCAAGTGTAACACTGATACCTCCCTGCAGATCCAAACCAAGATTCAGTTCATTGGTTTTACATTCTTTGTATGTATTTCCAAAAATGGGGTAAATTTTCTTGTCGGCTGTACTGTCGAGGATACGTCTTTTTCTGAATTCGATTGCCGTTTCTGTATCTTCTTTGTTTAAATTGGGAAATGCTTTTTTAACAATTTTGGTTGCCTTTGCCTCTACGGAGTTTTCGTAATTACGAATTACCCAGGTATAAGATAGTTCCCAAAGAGAAATAACTGTAAGTGCAATTGTAAAAAACCAAACCAAACCTTTTAGTTTCATAATAATAGTCGTTTTTAGTAGCTTCTTTGTTGAATTTTAGAAGTGTGCAAAGATAGGGGAAAAACCTATTTAGTTTTTATGATGGTTAATTTTAGAATTTTAGTCATTTTACACTCAAAATCAAATATATGGCCGGTAAAAATAATGCAAAGCTGAATTTAGTGGCACTGATATGTATTTTCTTTTCGTGCAGTACCTTTAAACAAACCAAACAAACCGATAACAGCAGGATGACAGTTAATGCGAATGACAGGCCTACTGCGTTTTTAGATTCATTGCTGAAAAGTTATCCTCAATACTTTGGCGAGATCTTAAAAAACAGGAAAGACCTGAATGTTCAGATCATTTATACGCAGGTAAACAGGGGCGCAAACGGTATTGCCAATTTGCAGCACCATTATTTTAATGTTAATGCAGATAAATACTTATATCCTGCATCAACAGTTAAGTTGCCGGTTGTTTTATTGGCATTACAAAAGTTGAATGAGTTAAAGAACAGGGCCCGCCTGCCTGCCCGTGCCGGTACGGACGGGAATGGCGAAGTCGGGCAGGGAATAGACCGAAATACAACTATGTTGACCCGGGCAGCCTTCAGCGGGCAAACTGACGTATTTAACGACCCTACAACTTTTGATGGTAAACCATCCATTGCCCATTACATAAAAAAAATATTATTGGTAAGCGATAATGATGCTTATAACCGCCTTTATGAATTTTTAGGACAGGAATATATAAACAGCGAAATGCATAAAAAAGGATATGCTGATGTGCAGATTTTACACAGGCTGAATATTTTTTTAACCGAAGAAGAAAACAGAAGAACAAACCCGGTAAAATTTTATGATGATAACAACAACCTTTTATACGAACAGGCCGAACAAAAAAGTAATTTAAAATATACGGTAAGAAAAGACAGCCTGGGTGTTGGATATTATTCGGGTGGCAAATTAAAAAACGGGCCAATGGATTTTTCTAAAAAGAACAGGCTGGGTTTGGAAGACCTGCATAAGATCCTTATCAGCCTTGTATTTCCCGACAAAGTAAAAGCAGGCCAACGTTTTAATATTACCGAAGATGACCGCCAATTTGTTTTAAAATATATGAGCCAATACCCAACAGAAAGCCTTTACCCGCCTTATGCTGCCGATACAGTAAACTACTGGCCAACATACTGTAAGTTTTTATTTTATGGTGCCGAAAAGGTAAAGCCTGAAAGTAATATCCGCATATTCAATAAAGTTGGCGATGCTTACGGCCATTTGATAGATGCTGCTTACATTGTTGATTATAAAAATAAAATTGAGTTTTTTGTTTCGGCAATCATTTACTGCAACAGCGATGGTATTTTAAATGATGACAAATACGATTACGACAGCATTGGCCTGCCTTTTATGAAAAACCTGGGTAAGGTTCTATATGATTATGAATTGAAACGCAGCTATAAAATAAAACCCGATCTATCATCAGTTTTATTTACTTACTAAGAATTGCATAGGATAGGCGATAAAATACAGGCACACGGATGACACGGGTCAAACGGATTATACTTCGACAAGCTCAGCACGGATTTTTTTTCACTTCGTGAAAAAATTAGGATGTTATTAATCATCAGACATAGTTATTGCAGCAAAGGAAATGAATTAACCCGCAGTATCCTGTAGACAAAATCCATATTTCTGCAAAGCAGAAATAAATCCGTGTTCATCCCTGCCCGTTCCGTTCAGGCGGGCATCCAATCTGTGTTATCCGTGTGCTAATGTCGCATATCCCATGAAAGTATTAGTAAATAACTATTTTTGCCTGCAACTAAAAACCAACTAATGCAATTATCAACTTTACTGCAACGCTTTAATGAACCCGAAACATTAAAAATGGCCAAGCTTGGCCGTGAATTAAGGGCACAGGGTTTTGATATTACCGACCTGAGTTTGGGCGAACCTGATTTTGATACACCCGATCATATTAAAGCTGCAGCAAAAAAAGCCATTGATGATAATTACAGTCATTATACACCTGTAGCAGGCTACCTCGAT
>JANOVD010000307.1:0-2185 GCA_031417255.1 Chitinophagaceae bacterium | reverse complement strand
CGACGGCATCAAATTCTCGTCATCGGAACCGATTCGCCTCACTTACGGCGAGCGCCTTCGCATCGTGCTCGTCAACGACACGATGATGAGTCATCCGATTCATCTGCACGGCATGTGGAGCGACCTGGAAGACGAGCAAGGCCGATTCCAGGTTCGCAAACACACGATCGATATGCCACCGGGCACCAAGCGCGCATATCGCGTGCGCGCCGATGCGCTCGGTCGCTGGGCCTATCATTGCCATCTCCTGTTCCACATGGAATCGGGCATGTTCCGGGAAGTGCGGGTCGAAGAATGATCCGCACTGGCGTCCTGTTACTTCTGATCGTTTGTTCGGCGCGGGCGACCGTTGCTCAGACGACGCAGCCTGACCCTCATGCCGGCCATGTCATGCCGCCAGCGAAGCCTGCGCAGAACGCATCGGGTGAGTCAACCACTCCGATTCCTCCGGTGACAGCTGAAGATCGCGCCGCTGCGTTTCCGAAGGACCTCCACGGCCATGCAGTTCACGATCGCGCCATCAACCACTACGTCCTCTTCGATCAGCTCGAATGGCAGTTTTCAGGTGTCACGAAGGGTGGCATCTGGGATATCAAGTCGTGGGTCGGCGGCGATCTGAATCGGATCTGGATTCATTCCGAAGGTGCATCGGAAGGGTCCAGCCTTGAAGAGGCTGAAGCTCACGTGACCTACGGTCGCTCGTTCTCCAGATGGTGGGACGTAGTTGCCGGTGTTGGGCGGGACTTTCGGCCTGGCCCCGGCCAGACCTGGGCGACGGTCGGCATCCAAGGATTGGCACCGCAGTGGTTCGAGTTGCAGGCGACGTTGTACGTGGGCGAATCAGCAACGACGATGGCCAGATTCGAAGCCGAGTACGAGCTGCTGATCACTAACCGCCTGGTGTTGCAGCCGCTCGTCGAACTGAATCTGTACGGCAAAGCGATTCCCGAACGCGGCATCGGCGCGGGACTCAGTGCTGCCGAAACGGGACTCCGGTTGCGCTACGAGGTACGGCGCGAGTTCGCGCCCTACGTCGGCGTCGTGTGGCACCGAGAGTTTGGCGGCACCGCCGACTTCTCACGCGCAGCCGGCCACGATATCGGTGGGTGGCGTTTGGCGGCGGGCTTACGAACGTGGTTCTAGTGTGTTGTTCAGAGGAGCAATGATGACAAGACGATTCATTCTGGCAATCACGGCCGCAGCTGTGATGACGATGCCGCTGGGCGGCATTGCGATTGCGCATCCCGGTCACGAGCATAAGATCATGGGCACCGTAACGATGGCCGCTGCTGATCACGTGATGCTCAAGGACAAAGATGGCAAGGACGCGACGGTCAGCGTCAATAAGGCTACGAAGTTCCTTCGTGCCAAGAAAGCGATGAAAATCTCGGACGTGAAGGTCGGCATGAGGATCGTCGTAACGGCCGTGACCGACGACCACGACGACAAGTCGATCGCCAAGGTCATCGAACTCGGTCCGGATCCGGCAACGAAATAGCCTCCAGGGAGATGGTTGCGATGAGACGAACTTTTGCTGCACTGCTGCTCGCACTCGCAGGTCCGACGTTGGCTATCGCCCTGGTCGATGCATCATCGCAGGCGGCAGGCAATGACGCTGCCAGCGTCGAGGCTTGGTTGAAGGGTTACGACGCCGCGTTTCTCTCGAAGGACCTCAACAGAATTGCCGACTTCTATCATCCTGACGTCACCATCTACGAGGGCGCCGGCATCAACAACGGGTGGGCCGACTATCGCGATCGACATCTTGGTCCCGAGCTGAAGGCGTTCGAGAACCTCGAATTCGCCCACAGCGCAACGAAGGTGACGGTGTTGCCGGGGGGCGAATCCGCCTACGCGGTCTCTCGCTACACCATCAAGGCAAAGATGGGCGAACGCATGCTCGACAACGAGGGCCTCGAGACGCTGCTGCTGATCAAGACGCCGGAGGGCTGGAAGATTCGTCATTCACACACGTCGGGTCGCGCGCGACGCCCGGCTCAATAGGATGCATTCCATGATCTACCGTCGCCGCAATACCCTGGCTCTGGCCGGCGCCGACGCCCAGTGGGATGTCCACTGGGCGACGTTTGTATACTCGCGGCAGTAGCCGATCCGTTACGGAATTTCGAGAGTTTTCCGGTCACCGATCTTGAACGGGAATGTCACCGTGTGTACGGTTGCGTCG
>JANOVD010000306.1:0-8316 GCA_031417255.1 Chitinophagaceae bacterium | reverse complement strand
ATTCTTCATCTTACGATATTGGCGAAGGATGGACCAGTGATAATGCAGCCCCTTGCTGTGCCGTTTCAAAAGACCTGACCAATTTGAACAGGTACGCTGCGGGCCCGCCCAACAGTGTTATGTTTACAGTACATGCTGCCGGTAATGCATTAAATGCCCGTGAACTTTATGCCAAATTCTACAATACCCAGATTTATTTAAGGCCAATGCCGTATTTTAATTACCTGAAAGACACGGTTAGAAATCTTCCATTATCTCTTTTGGCAAGCCCAACGAATTTGCCGGTTAGTATTAATGGTAATGCAGCCGAAGCAACAGACCGCATTGTGGTAAGCTGTTTTACGGTAACATATCCCGCTACTTTTAATTTTAATAATGAAAAGAATTTTTATTTCGAATTAAAAAACAATGCTTTGGGCAATTACCTGGTGATAACCAACTTTAATAATAATGGAGTTGCCCCTGTTTTATACGATTATAATAATGGAAGGCGTATTATTGGTGATATCACCACAGCGGGCCAGGTAAAATTTGCATTATTGCCTTCATCAGATACATTACGCAAATTTAACCTGATGAGTGCAGATGCATCCAACATCAACCTGGTAACAGGATTAACAGGCAAAACATTTATTAATTATGCAACTACTGCACTGCAGGGCGATTATTTAATAATCAGTAAACCTGTTTTGTATAATAACGGCTCGGGTGTAAATAATGTAGAGTTATACCGCCAGTACCGCAGCTCTGTTACAGGAGGAGGCTTTAATGCAAAGATTTTTGATATTGATGAGTTAAACGACCAGTTTGGATTTGGTATTAAGAAACATCCGGCTGCAATTCGTGATTTTATTCAGTATGCCAATCAGCAATTTAGCCCCAAACCAAAATATGTATTTATCATCGGGCGGGGATTAAGTTACCTGGATTATACACTTAACCAGTCAAACCCTATTGCAGAACAATTAGACATGGTACAAACATTCGGATGGCCTGCATCTGATATATTGCTTGCCTGTGCACCGGGTACTTACATACCAACGGTGCCCATTGGCCGCCTTGGTGCTATTAACGGCACTGAAGTTGGTATTTACCTCGATAAAGTAAGACAATATGAACAGGTTCAGCAGTCGCCCAGCCAAACCATTGCCGATAAAGGCTGGATGAAGAACATTTTACATACCATTGGTGGCTCAAACCCGGCTGAAGATGCCCAGTTTTTAGGTTATATGAATAACTATAAAGCTATTGTTAAAGACACTTTATTTGGCGCAAATGTTGAAACCTTTTCAAAAACATCGGTTTCTACAATTGAGCAGCAGCAAAGCCTGCGGATAACTGAACTGTTTCAGCAAGGGCTTAGTTATGTTAAATATTTTGGCCACTCATCGGCTAATGAACTGGCCATTAATTTAAACTATCCCGAGAATTATCAAAATGCCGGAAAATATCCTTTCATGCATGTAAGCGGTTGTACCGTAGGTAACTTTTTTTCTTTTAATGCCACCCGCCCGGTAAATTATTCGGGTATGACGCTGTCTGAAAAATATGTTTTAATAAGTAATAAAGGCAGTATCGCTTTCCTGGGCAGTACCCATTTTGGCATTGCACCATTTCTTGATTTATATAATGATAAGTTTTATAAAAATATTTCAAGGAATATGTATGGCAATACCATTGGTAACCAGATAAAAGCCACACTGCAGGATTTAAATCCACTGGTAAATGACCCATATATAAGAATGCATATTGAAGAAATTAACCTGCATGGAGATCCTGCAATAAAAATAAATGCTTTTGCCAAACCCGATTATGTAATTGAAGACCAGTTGGTAAAACTTATACCCAATATTATTTCTGTTGCCGATAATAATTTTAATATCGATATTAAGATGATGAATATTGGCCGGGGAATAAGAGACTCGATGTGGGTAAATGTAAAACAAAAACTGCCCAACGATTCTGTAAAAATATTATACAACCGGTACATTCCGGCTACTTTGTATATGGATTCAATTTACCTTACTGTTCCCATTAATCCGTTAACCGATAAAGGTCTTAACAGGCTTACCATAACCCTGGAAGATGGTAACCGGATTGATGAATTATCTGAAATGAACAATGTATTAACCAAAGATTTTTACATTTTTGAAGATGAATTACGGCCTATATCACCATATAATTATTCAATTGTTAATCAGCAAAACATAACCTATTATGCCAGCACTGCCAACCCGTTAAGCAGCCTGCGGCAATATGTTATGGAAATAGACACCACTGAATTGTATAACTCGGCTTTTAAAAAATCGTATAATTATTCCGGCGTGGGAGGGGTAGTAGAATTTAAACCAGCTAATATTACTTTTACTGACAGTACAGTTTATTATTGGAGAACCGCTACCGTTCCGCCTCCAGGCAGTAATTATATCTGGAATAGTAATTCATTTGTTTATTTACCTAACAGTACAGCAGGGTTTAATCAATCGCATACGTATCAGCATTTAAAATCATCGGTAAGTGATATTAATTATGCAGCTAACAATAAGTGGAAATTTAATGCTTCAAATAAAGCTATAAAAATAAAGAATGGTGTTTTTCCAACAGCAGCCAGCTCATCTCAGGATTTTACCGTAGAAATTGACGGAGCAAATTATATTCAAAGTTCCTGTGGTATTTCTGCAATTATGTTCAATGTATTCACTCCTTTTGATATGTTGCCCTGGCAAAATGTTTACCCGGGTACCGGTTTATACGGAAGTGATAATGTTTGTGGTCCTTCACGCAGGTGGAATTTTCAATATAATATTTTAAACCAGGCTAAACGTATTGCTGCAGTTAACTTCCTGGATTTGGTACCGAACGGATATTATGTAACAGCGAGGCTAACCTCCGGTACTGCGCCTGCATCAAATACATATGCCAATCAGTGGATGAATGATACCCTTGTTATGGGTAGCGGCAATTCGCTTTATCACAGGTTTAAAAATGCAGGGTTTGCTGATATTGACTCTTTTAACAGGCCAAGGGCATTTAATTTTATTTATAAAAAGCAGGACGGATCATTTATACCCGTCTCACAATTTTCAGTGGGAATTACCGATAAAATAGTATTGGATGTTTTAGCGCCCACCATTAAAAGTTCCGGTACAATCACGTCCCCGGTTTTTGGCCCGGCACTTAATTGGAGCCAGTTTCACTGGAGAGGATCAAGAGAAGAAACTGGTGTTGGCGATTCAGTCTCTTTTAAAGTTATTGGTGTAACACCTACCGGTGTAGAAACCCAGTTATTTACTGTCGATTCTTCTACAAAAGACTTTGACATTTCATCTATTAATGCTACTCAATACCCATATCTTAAACTTAAAATGTTTACCAGGGATACCATCCAGGGAACACCATATCAACTAAGATACTGGAGGGTTAATGGTGCTTATGTACCCGAAGGAGCAGTTGCGCCAAACATCCTGTTTGTGATGAAGGATACCGCAGACCAGGGTGAAATTGTAGATTTTAAACTGGCGTTTAAAAACATCAGCCAAACTAAATTTGCCGACAGTTTAAAAATTAATTTTACCATTACCGACAGGGATAATGTACCGCATCCAATTACTTTACCAAAAGGCAAAGTATTGTTAACGGGCGATACCATGGTCATCAGTTATAAAATAGATACCAGGAACTATTCCGGTTTAAATACTGTTTTTGTAGATGTGAATCCCAACAACGATCAGCCCGAACAATTTCATTTTAATAATATCCTGTATAAAAATTTATTTGTTAAGGCCGATAATTATAATCCATTGCTGGATGTAACATTTGATGGCGTGCATATACTTAATCAGGATATCGTGTCGGCCAAACCGCATATACTGATAAATTTAAAAGACGAAAGCCGTTTCCTGGCTTTAAGCGATACGGCATATATAAAAGTACAGGTGCGTTTCCCGGATTTGTCTTTGCGTACTTATTATTTTGGAGATTCAATGCGCTTTACCCCGGCTAATCTTTCAACCGGCAATAATACCGCTACCATCAACTTCCTGCCTTACTTCCCCGAAGAGGGAGAGTATGAACTCATTGTTTCGGGCAGGGATGTGGTTGGCAATACCGCCGGTGCAATAGATTATCATGTTACATTTAAGGTTATCACAAAAGCCATGATATCCAATCTGCTTAATTATCCAAATCCATTCACAACTTCCACAGCCTTTGTGTTTACCATTACCGGCAGCGAAGTGCCGCAAAATATGCGGATACAGATTTTAACCATAACCGGTAAAGTGGTGAGGGAAATTACCATGGATGAACTGGGCCCGATACATGTAGGTAGAAACATAACCGAATTTAAATGGGATGGTACTGATGCTTATGGTGGTAAACTTGCCAATGGTGTTTATTTATACAGGGTACTTACTAATTTAAATGGCAAGTCGCTCGATAAATATAAAGATGCTAAAGATGATACCGATAAGTATTTTAATAAAGGATATGGAAAAATGGTTCTCATCCGTTAAATAAAAATGTTGAATAGTATTGAAAGGCTGTCTGCAATGGACAGCTTTTTTTATTACTTATCTTTACAAAAAAAATATTACATGGCTAAAATAGCTATCAATATAGCCACAGGCAGTTTACAAAAAGATGAAATAATTGTTGGCATTGATTTAGGAACAACCAACAGCCTGGTTGCCATCATTCATCCCGAAAGTAAAAAACCTGTTGCATTAAAAGAACACAACAGCAGTTCGCTGGTACCATCGGTTGTTCATTTTGATAACTATGCAAATGTTACTGTTGGAGAAGAAGCTAAAAAATATTTGGTAACAGATGCCGCCAATACCATTTTTTCGGCAAAGCGGTTAATGGGTAAAACCTATAAAGATGTAAAGAGTAATGCAGGTTCTTTTGCTTATAAAATAATTGATGATGAAAACAGATCCAATAGCTATCGGATGGTGAAAGTGCAGGTGGGTAATAAATTCTATTCGCCGGTTGACTTATCATCGCTTATTTTAAAAGAACTTAAAAAACAGGCAGAGCATATTTTAAAAACACCGGTAAGCAAAGCAGTAATTACTGTGCCGGCTTATTTTAATGATGCACAGCGCCAGGCAACAAGAGATGCCGGTAAATTGGCGGGGCTGGATGTGCTTCGCATTATTAATGAACCAACGGCCGCAAGCCTTGCTTATGGTTTTGGCACCTCCTCTAACTCCTCCAAAGGAGGAGAACAGGCAAAAACAATTGCCGTTTATGATCTTGGGGGTGGAACATTTGATATTTCTATTTTGAATATTGCGGATGGCATATTTGAAGTGCTGGCAACAAACGGCGATACTTATTTGGGAGGCGATGACTTTGATGCAGCCATTGTTGATTACTGGATAAAGGAAAATAATTTTACCGGAGATGAAACAAAACACCGGCAGGTACTGCGGTTGAAAGCCGAAGAAGCAAAAAAATATTTGTCATCAGCCGAATTATTTGAAACAGTTTATGAAGGAATAAAACTTTCATTAAGCAGGGATAAGTTTGAAGAAATAGTAAAGCCCATAGTTGATAAAACAATTATTTGCTGCAATAATGCATTAAATGATGCAGGATTAAAAAAGAATGAAATAGATGAAATTGTATGGTTGGTGGCAGTACAAGGGTGCCTTTAGTAAAACAAATGCTGCGTGATTTTTTTGGAAAGCAACTTAATGATTCGGTTGATCCCGATGAAGTTGTAGCATTGGGAGCAGCCATACAGGCCGATATTTTAGCGGGCAATACAACCGGTCTGCTGTTGCTGGATGTAACGCCGCTATCACTTGGGTTAGAAACTATGGGTGGGCTAATGGATGTATTAATACCACGTAATTCAAAAATTCCAACTAAAGCTTCCCGCCAATACACTACTTATAAAGACGGGCAAAGCGGGATGAAGATTGCTGTTTACCAGGGTGAAAGAGATATGGTTAAAGATAACCGCCGGTTGGCTGAATTTAATTTAACCGGTATTCCCGGCATGCCGGCAGGTTTGCCCAAAGTAGAAATAAGTTTTTTAATAAATGCTGATGGTATTTTAGTAGTAAATGCCAAAGAACTTCGAAGCGGGGTGGAACAGTCCATTGAAGTAAAACCTCAATATGGATTAACAGATGAAGATGTTGAAAAAATGCTTTTGGATTCTATGCAGCATGCAAAAGAGGATATTGCAATCAGGGCATTAACCGAAGCAAAAACAGAAGCAGAACAACTTTTGGCTACTACTGAAAAATTTATACAGAAGAATTTTAATGAATTATCACATCAGGAAATTACTGATACCTCATTAGCCATCCAGGCTTTGCAGTTATCGCTTGATATGAATAATAAAAATTTAATTCAAACTAAAACTGAAGAACTCAATGACTTATCCAGGCCTTATGCCGAAAGAATAATGGATACCGCAGTAAGCAAAGCTATGGCGGGTAAAAAAATATGATTTTAATTAACTAAACTGCTGCCATGCTAACCGGTAAATTGGGTTTTGATAAAAAAATTATCGTAACAGCTGTTGTTTATTTTTTAATCAGCGCAGCAATACTTTTTAAGTTTGGCATTCAGTTAGATGGTGAGGCTGAAAAATTTATTGAAAATGCAAACCGGATTATAAACGGGCAGGATTTGTTTAATGGTGTTTTCGGTTATTTTTATATTGCCTATACCTTATTGGTAGCTTTGTTTATAAAACTATCTGTTCACCTGGTTTTTGTAGCCGTATTGCAAATTATCTTATCCTTTATTGCTGCTGTTTGTTTGTATAAATTATTAAACCAGGTTTTGCAAAACAGCAATATTGCTTTTTTATTTTTTATAGCATACCTGCTTTGTTATCCCATTCAGAAATGGAACTTTTTTTTATATTCCGAAAGTGTACATACCAGTTTTTTGGTAATTGGCCTCTACTTTTTTAATAAATGGCTTAATGATAAAAAATTTATCCGGCTTGCTATGTTGGGAGGTGTATTGCTCCTTATCTTGTTTTCAAGGCCGGTAGGTGTACTGTTCTTAATGTCGCTTTTTATAGTGTTGCTTTTTTGGCTTTATCGTAACAAAAAGAAAATACAGTTTTATATTTTAACCGGTGTCAGTATAGTTTCTGTAATTATCATACTTAATTCTCCATTTACTGCTTTTGTAAATCCTGATTCAATCAGGCGAATGGAAATTATTTGCCAGGTTCCGGAAACAAACAGTGTTACCAGTTACCGGGAGTATAACAGGCAGGGTTTATATCAAGCTTTTACTGTTATAAAAGATGAGATAGGATTTGGTAATTTTTTTAAAAATGGGTTTAAAAAATTAGGATATTTTTTTGGCTTGTACCGCAACTATTACAGTTGGCAACATAACCTGCTGTTAATTTGTTTTACTGTTTTTTATCCCTTTGCATTAATAGGCATTTTTTCAAAACCTGGTAGGCCATTTTATTATGTCAGGGTATTTGCAATACTATATTTGTTGTTAACTTCTATCGGCATATTTTTTACCTGCGATGAATGGAGCAATCGCTTTATCAGCCCGACTTTTCCGTTTATATTGATATTGGCTGCGGGTGGATTTTTAAATGTTTATAATAGGTTTGTTAAGTCCGGTAATCTAAAAGCTTAAGTGGAACGACTTTTTCTTTTTAAGAAATATGATTCATAATATTTAAAACTTAAATGGCTGATTAAATAAGTTGTTGGGATACAAATCAGCACATTAACCATGTGAATTGTATTATTATCCGCAGAAAAATTTAAATAGGCAAAAACCTTATTTAAGAAAACAAATCCTAACATAAAAAAAGGCCAATGAAAAATATACATACCGTACGAGATCCTGCCGGTATATCTTAAAATAACAGAGGATGTAATAAAATTGATAACCTTATTTGTTTTGGATAAAGTACCCAGAAGTAAGCCGGCGTACATTATCGCAATAATTGTGTAACCTCCCCCGGAAATAAATGCATTGTTTTTTTCTGCATCATTTGTTATAAAAATAAAAGTAAGCAATACTAAAAAACAAATCAATGCAAGCCAGTGCAATGCAGTTTTTATCTTATTAAACTTAACATGGTTATTATAGATCATGTAAACCAATACACCACTTAAAAAAGAGTCAAATCTAAAAAATGTGTTTAAATATATTCTCAAATATTCTTCTTTGGGAATAACAAAACTAAAATAATACCATCTGCTTACAAGTATTGCTATGATTGTAAAAAGTACCGTATAAAAAATTTTTGTTTTATTCCTGATGAAAATCAATAATAAAGGAAAAATAATGTATATCTGTTCTTCA
>JANOVD010000305.1:0-5167 GCA_031417255.1 Chitinophagaceae bacterium | reverse complement strand
ACACAACCTACTGATACTTCCAATCCAAGTGGGGTGCTGCATCAAAACATGCAACTCCTGTTCAGCGAATTTGACAACCAGCTAAGAAGGCAAAGAGCAATAGCAGGCATGAAAGAAAAGATTAACCTGGGCATTTGTATAAGTAAACCTCCGCAGGGCTACGATATTGTAAGACGTAACGGACAAAGGATGATTGTGGTTAATGAGGTGGGCAAAAAAATCAGAAAGGCTTTTACCTGGAAAGCAGAAGGAATGAAAAATGAAGAGATCATTACAAAGCTCAAGGCAATGGGTATTCCCATGTATAAACAGCAGTTGACTAAAATCTTTAAGAAGACCTTCTATTGTGGTGTGCTAAATCATAGTATGCTGGAGGGTAGGGTTATAGAAGGTACACATGAAAAACTGATTTCCAAAGAATTGTTCTTAAAGGTTAATAATATCAATACCCAGTCTTTTGGCTATGGTGTACCGCACAAAAAAGAAGATGGAAATATTCCTTTGAAAGTTTTTATTAAATGCGATGATTGCTATGAATCCTTTACTGGATACATTGTAAAAGCAAAGGGTCTTTATTATTATAAATGCCGCACGAATGGTTGTAAGTGTAACCGCAATGCTGATAAGATGCACAAACTCTTTATAAGCCTGTTGGAAAAATATACTGTTAAATCCGAAGTCATTTCTCCTTTACAATACCAGTTGGAATATCTCTACCAGCAGCAAAATAAAGAAAGTATAGAGCAGGAACTAACGCTTAAAAAATCGCTTACCGAGGTTCAGAAGAACATTGACAACATCGAAGAAAGTTACTTCATCAAAAAAGAAATGCCCCGTGAAACCTATGATAAATTCCTTATCAAATACCAGTCTGAAAAGAACAATATCCTGAAAGAAATGGAATCTTATCAGGGAAAGATTTCGAACTTAGAAAACTACATCACTAATTCACTGACACTATCCTCAAAACTCTCTGTGGTATGGTCTTCCAGCCCTGTAGGAATTAAAGAAAAACTGCAAAAACTTATTTTTCCTGAAGGGATTTACTATAACAAGCAAAATGAAGCTTTTCGAATTGAAAGAGTAAATTCAATTTTCGCCGCAATTGCAATAGCAACGCAGCAAACACCCGAAAATAAAAAAGGGACAAATCATTTTAGTGATGACTTATCCCTTAAAGCGGACCGGACGGGACTCGAACCCGCGACCTCCGCCGTGACAGGGCGGCATTCTAACCAACTGAACTACCGATCCAAAAAAACATAAGAACTTAATTCAATTTCAACCAGTTTCGCCAAAGGCAAAATGAAGGTCGGCATGCTAACCTCCCGAAAGCTATCGGGAGAACTACCGATCCATTGAACTTTCCTTCAAAACACGGCCAAATGACCTTTTTTTAAAGGACGGCAAAGATAGGTTTCTTATATTTCTGCTCCAAAACTTTTATAAAAAAATTGTAACCACTAATTTTACAAACTATCTTACAGTTTTATAAGGTTTTAAAAACATTTAATTGTTAATTTAAATTGTAAACCATCTAATGATCGAATTAAAAAAACGACAGTTTCTCGACTTTGAAAAACCCATCAAAGAACTATACGACCAGATAGAACAGTTAAAAATTACATCCGAAAAATCGAAAACGAATATGAGTGGCGCCATTGCCATGCTGGAAGAAAGAATTGTTGAAACAAAAAAACACCTGACTGCCAATGTAACTCCCTGGCAAAAAGTACAGTTAAGCCGCCACCCCGACAGGCCTTACACTTTGAAATACATCGCAAACATGTGCACCAATTTTATTGAATTGCATGGCGACAGGAATGTGAAAGACGATAAAGCTATGGTTGGCGGATTCGCTCAATTGGGTGGTGAAACGGTTATGATATTAGGGCAACAAAAAGGCTCCAATACAAAAACCAGGCAATTGCGCAATTTTGGTATGGCAAACCCAGAAGGCTATCGCAAAGCTTTAAGGCTGATGAAACTTGCCGAAAAATTCAACAAACCCGTTATTACATTAATTGATACACCCGGCGCTTTCCCCGGTTTGGAAGCAGAGGAACGGGGACAGGGAGAAGCAATTGCCCGGAATATTTATGAAATGATCAGGCTTAGAGTACCGGTAATTTGTGTAATTATTGGCGAAGGGGCCAGTGGCGGTGCATTGGGCATTGGTGTTGGTGACAAGGTTTTTATGATGGAGAATACCTGGTACACGGTAATATCGCCTGAAAGCTGCAGCAGTATATTATGGCGCAGCTGGGATAAAAAAGAAACTGCCGCAGAGCAGTTAAAACTTACCGGAAAAGATATGCTGGGCTTTGGTTTGGTTGATGGTGTAATACCCGAGCCGCTTGGAGGAACCCATTGGGATTACCAGGGTGCTGCCGATATTTTAAAAGCTTACCTGCTGCCGGTAATAAAAGAATTAAAAGCAATTGATGCAGATAAAAGAATTGAACAGCGAATTGAAAAATTCGGGAAAATGGGATTTTGGGAAGAGGTGTAATGTTTAGGAGTTTAGGGTTTAGAAGTTTAGGAGTTTAGAGAAAGCATTAAAAAAATATTAAACAAAGATTTTCAAACAGAGTTTGTAAAAAATAATTATGCTTAAAGTTGGCGTTATAGGTGCAGGTCATTTAGGAAAGTTTCACTTAAATAACTGGGCAGAAATCGAGGGTGTTCAATTGATCGGATTTACCGATACAGATAATGCCAATGCTACACTGGTTGCACAAAAATATAAGATACCACGCTTTACTGATGTTGAAAAATTAATTGACGCATGCGATGCTTTGGATATTGTTGCACCCACTTCTTTTCATTTTGAACTTTGCGAACTGGCAATAAAAAAAGGCAAACATGTTTTTGTTGAAAAGCCACTGGCCAATACCATGGATGAAGCAAAAACACTGGTAAAACTTGCCAAAGAGGCCAATATAAAATTTCAGGTTGGGCATGTTGAACGGTTTAACCCTGCTTTCCTGGCTTTAAAAGACCAGGTTTTACAACCCATGTTTATAGAGGTACACCGGCTGGCACAATTCAATCCAAGAGGTACAGATGTAAGTGTGATACTGGACCTGATGATACATGACATTGATATTATTTTAAGCCTGGTTAAAAGCAATGTAAATTATATCAGTGCGAATGGTGTGGCAGTAATGAGCGACACACCCGATATTGCCAACGTACGCATAGAGTTTGATAACGGCTGTGTTGCCAACCTCACCAGCAGCCGGATTTCAATGAAAAAAATGCGTAAGATGCGTTTGTTTCAGAAAGATGCATATATAGGCATTGATTTTTTAGAAAAAAAAACCGAGATCATTCGTTTAAACACACCCGGCGACAGCAATGTTTTTACTTTTGACATTGAAACCATTAACGGCAAAAAAACAATTGCCATCGCCAATCCTCCCGTGCCGGAAGTAAATGCCATTAAGATTGAACTTGAAGAATTTAGGAATGCAATTATCAATAATACAGAAACACCGGTAACTGTGGTAGATGGTTTCCGTGCCATGGAAGTAGCTCACCAGGTTTTAGAAAAGATCGGGAATGCTACACTGCTTTAATAAATGAAACTATTTTTCTAATCAGAACACTGCTTCATTGAATCAACCCAGAATAAATATCCGTTGGTATGCTTTAGGCGATTGTATTGCGGCCATTGTTTCCTGGATCGGTTTTTATTTTGCAAGAAAATATATTATTGAAGAAGCTTTTGTTGTTGGCCCAAAATTTTACATCGGCATTTTTTTATTCCCTGCCATCTGGTTAATTGTATATTACCTCGTTGGCAGTTATAATGGTTTATACCATAAATCAAGACTGACCGAATTTTTCAATACGTTTATTTATACATTTTTTGCAAGCATCTGTATTCTCTTTTTGTTTTTACTGTATGATGCAACCGGCGATTATAATATCTACTACAAAGAATTTATTTCACTCTGGGCAATACAAACCCTGGTTACGTTTTTTATTCGGCTGCTGTTTTTAAACTATGCAAAATCGCAATTAAATAAAGGTTCTGTTTTTTTCAATACACTTATTATCGGATCCAGCAGCAATGCTGCAAATCTGTACAACTCAATCATCAATAACCCCGAAAAAACCGGCTACCGCATTGCAGGGTTTGCCAATACCAACGGCAATACAAGCTTTTCACTCCCCGATGGTATCATAAATCTGGGTAAGGCAGATGATGCAGATGACATCATCATCGAAAATAAAATTGAAGAAGTAATAATAGCAGTAGAAAAGAAAGAAAGAAACCAGATAGAAAAAATTTTACAGCAATTAAGCGATAATGAAGTAAACATAAAATTAACTGCCGATACGGTAGATATCATCAGCGGATCGGTTAAAACAAATAATGTACTCGGTATTCCGCTTATAGAATTACAAACAGGATTATTACCTCAATGGCAGCAGAACATTAAACGGTTAATAGATATGGTGGCCAGCATCTTAACCATAATTGTCCTCAGCCCTTTATTTATTTATACTGCTATCAGGGTAAAATTATCTTCTGCAGGAAGCCTGTTTTATTTACAGGAACGCATCGGCTATAAAGGCCGTTCATTCATCATGATAAAATTCAGGAGCATGATACCGGATGCAGAAAAGAACGGGCCTGAATTGAGCAGTGAACACGATCCCCGTATTACCCGGTGGGGAAAAGTTATGCGTAAATGGCGCCTGGATGAACTGCCACAACTCTGGAATATTATTAAAGGCGAAATGAGTTTGGTAGGCCCAAGGCCCGAAAGAAAATTTTATATAGATCAGATTGTGCAGCAACATCCCGAATATAATTACCTGCTTAAAGTAAAACCCGGGCTCAGCAGTTGGGGCATGGTTAAATTTGGTTATGCCGAAACTGTGGAAGAAATGATTGAACGAATGCCTTATGATCTGGTGTATATTGAAAACGTTTCTTTATCGCTTGATTTTAAAATAATGCTGCACACTATCCGAATTATCCTGTCGGGAAAAGGGAAGTAGGAATTAGGAATTGGGAATTAGGATTGAATGAAGCGTTTGTTTATTTTTGATAAAACAACATTGTCTTGAAAAGATTCATCGTACTTATTATCCTGTTTTACTGCCAACTGCCAACTGCCAATTGTCAACTCTCCTCCTACTGGCAGCAACA
>JANOVD010000304.1:0-4769 GCA_031417255.1 Chitinophagaceae bacterium | reverse complement strand
GCCGAAAAAGAATTGACGCAAATGGAAGCGGCTGCCGAATACAGTTTACAGCGCCGTGCCAATATTGTGTTGTATAATGAATATGCCGATATGCAGCAAAGCAATATCGGGCTTGGTATTGACTGGCAAAACTCGGGTGGCGGTACCAAACTGGTAAATAATAAGATGGTGGTTTATTTTGAAGCCGATCATCAAAAATTACGTTTGCAGGTTCGCAAAGGCATAGCACAAATTTTAACCGAAAACCGTTTGTTTGGCGATGATATTGGTGAAATTGCCGGTAACCAGGCCCTGCTTGATCTGCCAAAATGGTTAACAGATGGCTATATGAGCTACCTGGCACAAAACTGGAGTACCGAGCTGGATGATGAACTGAAAAGCGAAATGCTGAGCGGCAACTACAGCAAATTTACCAAGTTTGCTTTTGCCAAACCCGAAATTGCGGGCCATGCTTTTTGGTACTTTATTGAAGAAAAATACAAAAAAGAAAATGTTACTTACCTGTTGTACCTGGCCACTGTATATAAGAATTTAAACAAAGCCTGTTTGCAGGTTTGTAAAAAGAAATTTAAAGATGTGCTTGAAGAATTTATGGAATACCAGGATGATAAGTATTATAAAGACATCGCTAAAAGAAAACCATATCCAAAAGGAAATTATGTTGATGGTTTTGAAATTAACAGCCGGTTGGATTATTTCCGGTTTAATGTAAACCCAACCAAACGCAACAATTCGTATGTGGTAACTCAATTTAAAAAAGGCATTGTACGTGTTGTGTACAATGATGAATTTGAGAATAAGACTTTGTTGAAATATGGCGTACGCAGTTATAAAAATGAGATGAACCCCAATTACCCGATGATGGCCTGGGACCCCAAGGGAACAAGAATTGCTGTTATATACACCAAGGAAGGAAAACTGAATCTCTTTGTATATGACATCATCACCCGTGTAAAGCAATACAAAATTGACCTCACCAAACAGTTTGACCAGGTGCAGGATATGAAATACATGCTCAACAGCAATACCCTTTTAATAACTGCTGTTAAAAATGGCCATACCGATATTTATACCATGGAGATCCAGAACGAAAAAATAAAACAGATCACCAATGATGTGTATGATGACCTGGATGCTTCTTTTGTAGCTTTCCCCAATAAAACCGGAATCATTTTCAGCAGCAACCGGCCAAACCCGGCAGCTAAAACCGGTGATACCATTTTACCAAGCGACAACCGTTATAATATCTTTTTAATAACCAATTTTGGCGATAAACCCGAGCTAAACCAGATCACACAATTATCAAAATTAAAATATGGCAATGCCCGCTTTCCTATGCAGTACAACGAAAGTCACTTTACGTTTGTAAGCGACGAAAACGGTGTTGGCAACCGCTATGCAGGTTTTTTTACAACCAAAAAAGTTGGGCTCGATACGCTTGTTTTAATTGGCGATCTGATCTTACGTAACCCTTCGGCAAAAGAAGTTGACAGTACATTAAGGATATTTAAGAAAACAGATGTTGATTCGGTGGCGGTGGTTTCCATCACCGATGATTCGGCCTATACTTTTCCGTTATCCAATTATCAAAGCACGCTTGGTGAAACCCGTATTGCCGGCGATAACAACCAGGTAAGTGAAGTTACCCGCCAAAGCGATGAAAAGGTTTTGTATAAATTAAAGATTGATGAAAACACTTTACGCCGCCGGAATATTACTGCCCAGCCAACAGTGTATATGAAAAAACTGATGGGTGAATACAAAGATACTGCTGCTGTAAAAAAAGCTGTTGCTGCTGCCAAAAAAGATGATGGCTTTTTTCAGACAGAATTTGGCAATGAGAAAAAAGACAGCAGTGCAGCGGGCAAACAGGTTACAGTTACTGAAACCGAAAACAATGTTTTAAAAACGATAAAAAAATTCAGATATAAGCCACCAAAATTTTCGGTTGATTATGGCTCGGTTGGTTTAAGCGGCGGCAGTACTGTTTTAATAAACCGTTACCAGCCTTATGGAGGTGGTGGCGGCCCCATTTCACTTAATTCGGGCTCCGTGTTAAATGGCCTTATACGTTTGGGTACTACTGAATTGATGGAGGATGTGAAAATTACCGGTGGCTTTAAGATAGGTTCTAATTTAAAAGACAATGAGTGGTTGATAAGCTACCAGAATTATAAACGCAGGATTGACTGGGGTGCCAGCTATTACCGTAATGTGCAGCAGGCCGGCGATAATTTAGGTAATTTTTTAGGCAGAATGTATACCAACCTGTACCAGGTAAATGTTGCTTATCCGTTTGATGTAACCAAGAGTATCCGTTTATCAACCGGTATCCGTAGTGATAATTTTATTTATTCATCACTCGATCCCAATTCATTGGCACAGCCAGATGAAAAAACTTTGTACTCTACTTCGCATCTGGAATATGTGTATGATAATGTTTTACATCCCGCCATGAATATCATGAACGGTTTGCGTTATAAATTTTTTATTGATGTAAACAGGCAGGTAAATAAAGTTCAGTTTGCCGATGGGCCGCTCATGTTTAATGTGGGTTTTGATGCCCGTTACTACTATCCCATTTACCGCAACTTTATATGGGCAGGCAGGGCCGCAGGCGATTTTAGCTGGGGCAATCAAAAAATGATCTATTATTTAGGTGGGGTTGATGGCTGGCTGATGTTTGGGCAAAATGAAAAACTTGATGCCAATGGCAATGTTATAAAAGAAAGATATTTCAACACCAGCAATCCGCCGGCTAATGATCAGAACTATACATTTCAAAGTTTAGCGGTAAACATGCGTGGTTATATTCAAAATGTAGCCAATGGCAACAATGCTGTTGTAATAAACAGCGAGTTCAGGTTACCTATCGTATCAACATTCTTTAACCGAACCATCAATAATTCTTTCCTTAATAATTTCCAGATCGTTCAGTTTATAGATTTGGGAACAGCATGGAATGGTAAATACAACAGTATAAAACGCCCACAGGTTGTTTACGGACAACCACCGGTGCAGGTAAAAGTAAAAGCGGGTGGCATTGGCCCTTTTGCGGGTGGTTATGGCTTTGGTGCCCGCAGTACTTTGCTGGGTTACTTTGTTAAGTTTGATGCCGGTTGGCCAATGAGTGGTTTCTTTAAGGGAAAACCAATTTTGTATATAGCATTGGGTTTAGATTTTTAACCTGTTAAAAAAACTATTTAATTATTTGCCTGGCTTAAATAGCCGGGCATTTTTTTTATTGAAACATACAACAGGTAAAAAAGTGTTGTAAAAATTATGGTGATACCCCAGGTTTGTAAATGATCAAACGGAGAAATGATGCGTTGCCCGATTGAAGTTACAAGTTGAAACGGATTGCTGAGAATATCCCAACTGTTCCAACGCAAAAACCTGCCGAGGTAAACCCCAAAAGAGCCTAGGAATAAGATCAGTACGATCAAAGGCGTCAGCATCCTTTTATTCACGGTGTTTTTAAGATATTTTTCAACACGGTGTAACGAAATAAAAGCCATTATTAATCCAACCACAGAAGCTGAAAATAAAAGTACCGCATCAAACCATTTAGGAACCGTACTTTCCTGTTGCAGGTGTATCAGATCGGTAACTATGTACAAGGCATTGGGGAAAAAAGCAAGCCAGCAACAAAATACAAGCGCCTGTTTCCATTTGTTTTGATTGGTCTTTTTTTCAAACAGTCTGCTTATCATAAAGGGTATCCAGGCCAGAAAAATATTCCATACCAAAAACAGGAACTGCATTTTACCTGAAAAATAAAACCGGGTAAATATCAACAGGCCAATAAATGCAAAAAATGCAAATAATATTTTTTGAAATTCTATTGTTGTTTTCACTTTTATAAGGATTTTAAATACATAATTATTTTAGGCAGAAAAATCAGGCATCCTGTTATAAAATTAAAAATTGCAGAAACCAAAACTGCGCCGGCTGCAATATCTTTTACTTTTTTTATGCCCGGATGTAGATCCTGGTGCACAACATCGCATAATTTTTCAATGGCCGTGTTCAACATCTCCATAGATATAACAAATGCAATACAAAAACCGGTGGCTATCCATTCAAAAGCCGATATATTGAACAGCATTGCAAAAACCAAAGCAACAATTGTGAAGAATATATGAATTCGAAAATTTGGTTCGCCTGCAAAACAAATTTTTAATCCATTCAATGCATACGCAAATGATTTGTTTATATTTTTCATTCTAATTCTTTTTAATTTGCTTACTGATTATCCTGACAATATTTACAAGTAAAACAATTAGCAATATTGCTACTCCCAATAAAAACATCGGTACAAGTAAAATAAAATACCCAATGCAGGAAAATTGGTCACAATCAATATTTATCAATTCCAAATACAAAAAAATGCCCAAAGAAAAAGCTATTAAGCCAAGTGCTATCACTAACCAAACACAACTATGTTTAGGCATTTCTTAATGTTTTATTGGTTACGATGTCTTCTCAGCCACCCATTTCCACCAAAATGCTGTACAGGTAGCAAATACAAAAATTTGATACAAATCATCCGATACCGAATGCCCGTTACGAACTACGGCCATTACAATGGGCACCATAAAAATAATTGCCATAATGGTTACAGCAAATCCCAGGGGATGTACAGGTATGTAAATCCATCCTGCTTTTTTAAACCAGATCTGTTTCATTGTTGTTGATTTAATTTTTATAAATTATTTACAATTTTCGCCAACCAGGTACGCAAATAACGATGCCAGTACCAATACAGA
>JANOVD010000303.1:0-1639 GCA_031417255.1 Chitinophagaceae bacterium | reverse complement strand
GGCACCACGGAAAGTAACTGTTTGATCAAAGAAAGTATCGCCGGCAAATTTTGCATCGGTAAATCCACCACCGGTTAATATTTTTTGGTTGCCGTTGCTGCCTGCAAATGGTGTTGGATCGGGTGCTGAATAATTAAAAGGCTGAATTAATTTAGCATCTGCAGTATTTGTAAGCACATCATTATTATAAAAAGGGCTGGTAAACCATGATGTTAATGTTGCATCAGAATTAATAGTAGCACCACCGGTTCCTGAAAATTTCAGATTAACTGTATTGCCTGCAAGCGTAACATTTCGTAAACGTAAAGTGCTGTCTTCAATATTTAAAGCGGTTGATGTACCAGTGGTTGCATCAATTAAAATACCCTGAGGCCATCCTATGATTATAGAATTAAAAATAGAAATGCCTGAATTTCTTCTGATCTGTGCACCGGCACGGAATAAGGTGTTTCCAAAATTATTTAATGAAGCCCTTGGGCCAATAGCAGTGATGTTACTGAAAATGGCATTTGTTTTAGGGCCGGCAGTAGATCCTGTTGCATTATTATCACTTTCAAATGCTTCTGAAGTAGAAATATCAGCAATTAAAGAGTCACGCATAATTAAACCAAACTGTACTTTACCGCTGTATCCATTATCTGTATCAAAATCATCGTCCTGTGTTTTATAAGCAATCAAAAATTTGCAATTTACACTTCCGCCAAACCACTCATAAGCATCGTCTTTTGCGTATGTAACTTGTATGTGGTCAATAGTAGTACCACTACCAACAGCGGCCATGGTAAGGCTGTTAATTTCTTTATCGGGTTGAAAAGCATAACCTGCATATTCAATACGCACATATTGCAGTACACCAGAATTATCATTATCTACCGGAGTTGGTGCTACTACATCGCCCGAACCTGCAAGGCCGTCGCCATTTGCATTATCAATACCACCCTCTACCTGGTATAAACCTGCAGTACCGTTATAACTTAAATTATACTTTGCTTTCCCGCAAAGAACAATACCACCCCAATCGCCCGATTGGGGGTTAGGAGATAAAGAAGTAAAAACAATTGGATCGGTAGCAGTACCCGGGGCAATTATTTTTGAACCACGGGTAATTATCAATGCAGCTACATCTGAACCACTAAACGAACCTTTAATAACCGTACCGGGCTCAATGGTCATGGTATGGTTGCCTACCACATAAACAATTCCTTTAAGGATGTAGGAGTTTGCCTTACGCAAAACAGTATCGGCATTAATGCGGCCCTGAAGGGTGATTGTTTGGCCCGTAGTGCTTCCGCCGCCGCCGCCATTAACTACAACAACCTGTATTTCACCATCGGTTTCAATTTTTCTGCAACCGGTAACCGTTATGGCCATTAAGGCTGCTGCGTATAAAATGTACTTTTTCATTTCTGTATTTTTAGTTTTTAAATTTTATAATGAGTAATTAAATGTTAAACTGAAAGTGCTTCCGTACTTACGGGTAAAACGGTAAGCATCTTTACTTTTTTGAAAGCTTGTTTTACCACCAGCATTCTGGTAGAAATATTGGGTCTGGTTAAGTATGTCGGCAAAATTCAATCTTACCTCAGCTTTTTTCTAAAGTAATTTTTTTGCCAGTTGCAGATCAAATAAAGGCCTTGGG
>JANOVD010000302.1:0-6590 GCA_031417255.1 Chitinophagaceae bacterium | reverse complement strand
GAAGATTTATTTATCCATAATTGTGCATAAACTATTACTGGAAGTGGATTATAGGCCTTTTTGAGGGACGACTAAATAAATCAAAGGGCCATCAGCTACAGAGGGTCTGTGAAAACCGCCGCTGTCAACCAATGCACCACCCACCTGTGTCATCATATCATCTAATGGAAACATCCGCATTTTAATATTGGGCATATCCATGGGCATCATGCTGATACCGAAAATGGTTTCATAAAATTTTTGTGCCCTGTTTAAATCGGTGGCCGGTATTTCAAACCAGCTGATTGCGTTTTGCATGTTTTTAGTTTTTAATGTTTATTTTTTATACTTTTCTTTCATCTGTTTAAATGAAAGGGAAATGAGTTCTGTTAATATTTTTTCATCCACATCTGCAAGTTTATTAATGTACAGGCAGGAACCTGCGCTGATCTTATACTTGCCTAATTTCTTCATAAGCTCAGTATATCCTCCAAACCCGGGAATGATATATATTGATAGGTTCTGCTTTTTTGGCGAAAACCCGGTCATGTACCAGTCGCCTTCCTGCCGGCTTTTTTCCGATTTATAATGAAAGCTTCCAAATCCAACAATACTGTCTCCCCACATGGCCGGTTCTGTTTTAGTAGCTTTTTTCATCAGTTTCAATAATGCTAAACAATCGTTGCGTTTGTTTTCATCGGCAACAGAGTTTATAAAGGCCATCACATCGCCGTTGTTGTGTTTCGTTTTAAGTTCTGCCATTTTATTAAGTGTTATAAATTTATATCTTTACCTTCTTTCAGTTTTACAATAAATCCTTCCAGTTGTTTTTTTGCTGCATCATTGGGTGCCTGGGCCATTGCTTTTTCGGCATACATTATTGCTTTTTTAAAATCGCCTTTGGCGGAATAACCGCTCATATACCCGTTGTTTACACCATACACATCGCCATATCTTTTTTGTGATGCTGTAAATATTTCCATGGCTTTATCTGTTCTTTGTTGAACGATAAGCTGTCGGCCATAAGCTGTGTATTGATTGGCTGTTGCAATCGTCAAAGCTTCAGCCATAACAGAATCAGCCAGCGCAATACGGTTTAATTTTTCGTATGCCACTCCAAGATTACGTAAAGTGATATAAGTTTTTTGTCCGCCCGGACCGGTAATGGCTTTTATACTCCAGGTTAAAGCTTCCTCTAAATTTATATTCTTATTTAAACAATATTGGGCTGCCTGTAATATCAATGCAGGCGTAAAACTTTTTCGGCCGGTTAATTCTTTTCGCAAACTGTTTACTACAATATTATCCACATCAACTGTTACTTTAAACGGAACTGAAACTTTTTCCCACTGCATGGCAATGGTGCAACTGTTTTCTTTGTGCTCAATAAATTCATATTTCAGCCATTCTACACTTTTATCTAAAGTAACCGGTTTTACATCAACCCTTAATACATCATCTTTGGGGTCGTAGCTAAAACTGCCCCAGGGTTCTGATTGATTTGAAAAAATAAGGGTCACATTATCGGCCCCCATTGCCATAAACAATGCATAGGTGCCGGCTTTTATGTCTCTGCCCTCTACTTTTACATCATGTTCAAAAGTTATGGCAGTGGCTTCATTGGCACCTGCACGCCATGGCGCATCATTTTTACCGGTAACAAAATTCTGTTCTTTATACCCGTAAGGCACCCTGTTGCCTTCGCCATAAATTTTACCTTCCCGCCTATTCACATCGGGCCTGCTGTATTTGATGGTGATGGAAGTAATACCTACTTCTTCACTGATGGTTGCTCTTGGGTTATTGCCACTTGCAGGAAGATCCATTTGAGCAAAGCTATTGTTAGCAATAAAAATTATTGTGATAAGCAGTTTTAGTTTTTTCATTTATAATTGTTTAGGAAATGTAAAAATCAATTTTATTTCGTCCCGATAACCATCGGAATTATTTAGTAACCGCATTCACCATCTTCTCATACTCATCATCATCGGCCTCCCACAGTTCAACCCGGTTACCTTCGCCATCCAAAATATGCACAAATTTTCCGTATTCATAATTTTCAATGGCATCCGCAATAATAACGCCTTCTTTTTTTAGTTCCTCAACCAATGCTTCCAGGTTTTCAACCCGGTAATTAATCATGTATTGCTGATTTGCATCACCCAGGTAATCTGTAGTGCTGCTCATCGGGCTCCAGGCTGTAAATCCTTTTTTTGCCGGCTCATTGGTTTGCCGCCATTCAAAACTGGTGCCGTACTTATCCACTGACAGTCCCAAATGTTTGGTGTACCATTCTTTTTGAGCATCTGCATCTTTACATTTAAAAAATACACCGCCGATCGCTGTTGCTCTTTTCATTTTTGTTTTTATTTCAAAATAAGAAATTTAAAACAATCCCATCTAAATATTTTACAAGCGGCGATGCAGCCATTCGCTTTTTCCATAAATATTTATTTTCTCCTCCCGATAGCTATCGGGACTATCGGGATTTACTAATTTTTAACAATTAAAATGTGTAATCAGGCAAACCCTTTCATCTTATATGCAAATTCAACTGTTATGCATTTTACTCAGTTTTTTAAAGACGCCCGGTACTTTCAAATCCTGTTTCAAAGCATTTTTTTATGCTACGGTATTTTTATACTGCATTGGAATAATGAGTACTGGCTGTATGCAACTTACTTTACTACCAGCCTTGCTACACAGTTTGTAAGTGAATGGCTGATTGGCAAAAAAACCATTCCCTTTTTAACCAGGATTAAAAACGGAATTCCCTCAGTTCTCATATCATCATTTGGCTTAAGCTTATTATTAAAAACGAATGATGCAGGTGTTGCTGCTTTTGCCGCTGTAGTTTCCATCGCATCAAAATATATTTTACGGATAAACGGTAAACATATTTTCAATCCTTCGGCATTGGGTATTGTTGCTGCCATACTGTTAACCGGTAATGCGTGGATTAGCCCGGGACAATGGGGCAGCGGAGCAGTTATTGTGTTTGGGGTTTTGAGTTTGGGGTTTATTGTTACCACAAGGGTTCAAAAGCTTGATGTCAGTCTCGCATTTCTGGGCACATTTGCCGGTTTAATTTTTTTACGGCAGATCGTTTACCTGGGCTGGCCCTTAGATCATTTTATACAGTCAGTGAGTACCGGCAGCCTGTTGCTTTTTTCTTTTTTTATGATAACCGATCCTAAAACCATTCCCAACCATACTGTGGTAAGAATTTTATGGAGTGCTGCTGTAGCTGCTGTAGCTTTTTATTTAGCCACTTTTAAATTTATGAACGGCGCACCCGTTTTTGTTTTGGTGCTTGCACAACCGCTTGTGCCAATATTGGATAAATTTTTTAAAGCGAAAAATTTTGAATGGATTCCTTCCAAAAACTATACGCCCGAGGAAAAAAAATTCATGCACGTTATTTATTCAAGATCATTTATGTAATTCTTAAACACTAAAAAATAATTTATGAAAAAAAAGCTTTTAATTATCGGTGGATTTATGGCCATTTCTCCTTTGCTGTTTTCGTTTTGCGGTTTTTATGTTAGTAAGGCCGATGGAACATTAAAAAACAAAACCAGCCAGGTTATCCTGGTACGGGATGGTAACAAAAATGTGATTACCATGTACAACGATTTTACCGGCGATACCAAAGATTTTGCCATGGTTGTGCCCGTGCCTGTAGTATTGCGTAAAGACGATATTAAAGTTGTTGACCAGTCGATCTTTCAAAAACTGAATGATTACAGTGCCCCGAGGCTGGTGGAGTATTGGGATGAGAACCCATGTTATGCCAATATACAAGAAGACAAAATGATCTCATTGGCTGGCAAATCTGCAAATGAAGTTGTTGTAACATCTGCCTTTGGAACAAAAAGATCATCGGTAAAAATTGAAGCAAAATATTTAGTAGGCGAATACGATATTTTAATCCTCAGTGCAAAAGAAAGTGGTGGATTAAAAGAATGGCTTACGATGAACGGGTATAAAATTCCGGAAGGAGCCGAGGAAGTACTTGAGCCTTACATAAAAAGCAACCTTAAATTTTTTGTGGTTAAAGTAAATGAAAAAGAAAAGAAAAAACTTAATAGCAATTTTCTACGCCCGATACAGATCAGTTTTAACTCACCCAAATTTATGCTGCCCATCCGCCTGGGTATGGCAAATGCCGATGGCGACCAGGACCTGGTAGTTTATGCTTTTACCAGAAAAGGCAGAATTGAAAGTACCAATTACCGCAATGTTAATATTGTAAGCAATAAAAAAATACCCTTGTTCATTCAAAAGAATTTTGGTGCCTTTTACGGCAATCTGTTTACCAATCAATGGCAAAAAGAAGATAAGAGTATTGCCTTTCTGGAATACGCATGGAATGTAACACCCATCAACCCGATGAAATGTGATCCCTGTGTTGGCAATCCGCCTACCGAGCAAGACCTGGTGCAGAGCGGCGTTTGGTGGCTTGGCAACAAAGACTGGAGCGATTACAGCGATTTGGACAATGAAGAGGTTGACAACGGCAGCAACAATGTGCATTTTACAAGGCTGCATTTTCGTTACAACCGTAAATCATTCCCGCAGGATCTGATGTTTCAGGTAACGCCAAATACAGAAAATTACCAGGCAAGGTATATTATTACACACCCTGCTACCGGTGATTTTAACTGTGTTGCCGGTAAAAAATATCTACAGGATTTAAAGCAAAGAAGAAAAAAGGAACTGATGGAACTTACAGTATTAACCGGTACCAATATCAACAACTGGCAGGATGAAGCCACTGCAAAAAATGATGAAGAAACAAATGTATCGGCTCAATATGCAACTTTATTACCTCAGGTAAAGGATGATCCCGATAGCCATCGGGAGGAAAATAAAGAAACCATGCCGGTTGGTATTCTTTTATTTGGCGCTGCCATGTTGGGCGGTGCAGGTTTAATGAGGTGGAAAGGGATAATTTAAATAATGTTTTTCTCACGTTAGTTGGCTATACAGGGTTTGGTCCCGATAACTATCGGGATGGGTTTATGCCCCCGATAAATCGGGGGCATTTTTTTAATACTGCTTCGTCCATTAAAAACAAAAAGGATATCAATATATTTTGAGGGCTATGCAGTATAAATAAAAAAGCCCGTACAGTCAAAGACTGCACAGGGCTCTTGTTCGCATTCACCTTTAATGAAAGCTATTTTCCGCCGCCGCCGCCACCGGCCGGCCTTTGTGGTCTCATTGAAGGTAAGATCTCATCCGTCCACTGTTTCATTTGTGCTTCAGTAAAGATCAGTTTCAATTTCGCATCTCTTGCATCTGCAAATTCCTTACGCTTGGCCTGCATGGCGTCACGATCGGCTCCACTTGCACGTAATTCATCCATCGCTTTTTGTGAATCATTGGTGTAATCCGTAATAATAACTTCGACCTTCGCTTTTGTCTCAGCATCCATGTTTAAAGGTGTCATTTTTTCCATGGTCAGTTTTATTCTTTCCTCAGGCGTCATACGCTGGCCACCGCCTTGTGCATTTGCTGCTGTAATGCTGAATATAGCAGCCATTACCATTAATCCCAATTGTTTTTTCATGTTTATTTTTTTAGAGGTTTGTTACTTGTTTATTTTTTTCTCCCGATAGTCCCGATAGTTATCGGGAGGATTTTTTTCTTGCATCTCCGCCTTTTCTGTTAAGTACTTTTACAAAAAGCGAATCAAATTTAGGCTGCTGTTCGGGTGTACAAAGCAATCGTACATTTTTTAAATGGCTGAACATCTGCAGTTCCATAATTTTTTGCGTAGCCGCCGACTGATCAGCAATACTGTTCATTACCGAATCGCTGAAATCAGCCGCAGTAAGCCCTTTAAACTGTCTGTCTTTTGAACTGCGTAAACTGTCAAACATACTTTTCATGTTTTCTGTATGCCTGGTACTCAGGGTATCGTATTGCTGCAATTGTGCAGTACTGAAACCGATCTCATTTTTTAAAAAATTGGCGATCATCGTTTTCCTGTCGGGGCGTTTTTCACGTTTGCCGCCATCTTTCTTTAACAGGTAAAAAGAAACCATGGCAATATTGGCAACCAGTAAAATACCGATGATGGTGAGCAAAACCTTGTTTCTGTTTTGATTATTTATCATTATGGTTGAGCATTTTCATTATCGTAAATAGTAGCTACTGTGTAAGAAAATTCGTCAGCTGAATTTTGTACCACCTGATCTGTAGCTGTAAAAGTGTCTGAAGTTTTGTTAGACATGATCACCATCACATTTATTAATACAATCAGGCACAGGCCCGCAAAAGCCACTGCCGGCCTGCCTATAAACCATCCCGCTTTTTCCCAAACCGATCCTGTTGCCTTACCCATCCTTGCATGGATACGGGTAAGCAGGAAAGGCTTTGGCTCTGCACGCTTAATATCATCAACACTGTTAAGTGCTTCTTCAATTAATTTATTTATATGTTCATCCCTGTTCATAATGTATGTTTATTATTTTGGAATGTTATGTTGATATAATTTATTCAATTCTTTTTTCAAATTTCCTTTTGCCCTTCCCATCAACGATTCTACTGCATATAAAGTTGTGTTCATTATTTCAGCAACTTCCTGGTAGCTCTGTCCCTCC
>JANOVD010000301.1:0-2009 GCA_031417255.1 Chitinophagaceae bacterium | reverse complement strand
TTAATCAGCAGATGGCCGATGTAAATTCATTTAATTTTACCTGGCGCCAGCCCGAAGGAGAAGCCTCACTATCAGCTCACATTTCTTTTTATTCAGATAATCTTGCAAAAGAAGTTACCATAACCATCGCTGATAATTTTACTTTTAAAGGCATCATTTACGCAATAAACTGTAACAACCAGGACAGCCTTGGGGTTTCGTATGATATTAATGGCAAAGGTTTATTCGAAAAACTTAATCAGGTGCCGGAATGCAAATCGTTTTATAAAAAAAATATCACCCAAATATTTAATGCAGTAAACAATACAGAAGGTACTACACTCAACCTTTCGCCAACAAATACCGGCGAATTATTTTATACAGTTCAGTATAACCAATCTGGTTTTTCTTTTTTTAGAATGATGGCTGCCCGGTATGGCGAATGGCTATATTATAATGGAACAGAAATGATTTTAGGGGCGCCAACAGGCGAGGCAATTACATTAAACGAGGGTGCGGATATTAATAATATCGATATCTCAGCAAAATTGGTAAAAAGTCCACAAAACAATGCTTCTTTTGACCGGCACACTGGTGATGAAATAACCCATCAGCAGCAAAGCAATAACGGCGAAGGATTTATTGGCGCTGCTCAGCAAGCCGGTGAAACAGCTTATGGCGGCAACCAATCTATTACTAATATATCTGCAGCCGCAACACCACAGTTATTAACCGATATGAGTGCACTTAGCCAGCAGGCTGCTGCTGCATCGGCAGTAATTTTAAGGGCTCACAGCAATAGCAATATCTTAAAATTGGCAGATAAAATAAAAATAATGGATACTGCCGGGCATAGCTCGGGAGAATATTATATTACAGAGGTACATCATAGCGTATCTACTGATTCTAATTATCAAAATCAGTTTGTAGCTGTGCCTGCCGAAGTGGAAGTACCTCCTTACACAAATCCGTTTATTGTACCGCTGTGTAAAGCACAAGCGGCAAAAATTGTTGAAAATGAAGATGCAGATGGAATGGACAGGGTAAAAGTTCATTTTCCCTGGCAGGGTTCTGCAGATAATACGCCGTGGTTAAATGTGGTAACCCCACATGCAGGTAAGGATAAAGGCATACGGTTTTTACCCGAAATTGGAGAAGAGGTTTTAGTTGACTTTTTAGATAATAATGCAGAAAGGCCATTTGTTTTAGGTGCAATACATACTGAACAAAATAAATCAGGAAATGATCATGGCTCAAATTCGCTTAAAATAATTGGTACTAAAACAGGAAGAAGATTGGAAATAGATGATGATGGAGGTTTTATGGGTGTTACAGATAATTATAAAGGAAAAACACCTAAAAATCTTCTTGAGTTTGACAGGAATGACCAAGGTGTTTCAAGAGTTCTGATGGCCTCATACAAGGATCAGAATAATTATTCTCAGATTAATTTAAATAGTGGTGAAGAAATAGCAGGGATTTCTATGGTAAAAGGAGGTGTTGAAATAATGAATATCACTTTTGAAAGCAATGGAAATAAACTTGTAATATTCTCTAAAGACACTATTGAAATAAATGCTGATGAAACGATTAACCTGAACGCTAAAAATATTAATATTAAAGCCAGCCAGGAACTTAAATTAGAAGGGACAGCAACTGGTGCAAGCCTGAAAGGGTTGAAGGTTGATGTAGAAGCTCAAAGTGAATTAAAAGCCAAAGGCCTGAATTCAACTTTTGAAGGTACTGCAAAAGCAGATTTTAAAGCAGGTGGCCCGGCTTCCTTAAAAGGCGCTATTGTAATGATAAACTAGTGCTTGCAAAGCGTATTAACAAATGACTTAACAATGATCTATATAATATATGATACTGCACTTAACGGACCATATACTTTAGTGTTACTACAAAATGCCTATCCTGTTAATCAGTCACTTTTTAAAGGAACAAAAGACGAGGCTTTATCAGATGTAGCTCCATATATTTTTCAGGTTGATGATCAGTTATTCAAAAAGATAAATGACCCTATAGCATCA
>JANOVD010000300.1:0-1659 GCA_031417255.1 Chitinophagaceae bacterium | reverse complement strand
GCTGTTTGAAAAGAAATGAATAGGTGTCTGGCCACAAAAAAAATAATACTATTGCCAGAGTCATACTATAACAAACGGCTTTTAATTAATTGAACTAATCGTATTGGCCTGACACCTAAAACATCTCAGGCCACTACGAATAGATCAATGAATTAAAAGCCGTTTGAAATACTAAGACTCTGGCAATAGAATTATTTTATTAGTGGCCAGACACCTATTCATTTCTTTTCAAACAGCCATTTAAAAGGCCTGTAAGGTTTTTCAGGCTGCAGATTAAACTGTTTGATCGTGTTGTCTCTGATATAGGTTACAGCATCTTCAACCGAATCTGTAAATAAAAACAGACTGGTATCTGTTGAAGATATTGTTCCTTTTGTTTTCATTTGTTCAATGTGTTCAATCAGGTGTTTATGAAAATCAGTATCAAAAACAACAATAGGAAACGAACTTATTTTTTTGGTTTGTATCAATGTAAGCGCTTCAAAATATTCATCCAATGTGCCAAAGCCACCGGGCATTACCACAAATGCATAAGAATATTTCAGCAATAAGGTTTTTCTGATAAAAAAGTAGCGGATGCTTACCCATTTATCAAGGTAAGGGTTTGGTTCCATTTCCATAGGCAAAACAATATTACAGCCTACACTTCTTCCGCCAACCGCTTTAGCGCCTTTATTCGCAGCTTCCATTATGCCGGGCCCACCACCGGTCATTATGGTAAAACCCATTTGTGCGATTTTGCCGGCGAGTTCTTCAGTTATGTCATAATAAGGATGCCCATCTTTAAACCTTGCCGATCCAAAAACAGTTACACAGGGTCCTACAAAATGCAAAGCCCTGAGGCCCTTAATAAATTCAAATAAAACTTTAATGATGAATTTAAATTCCAGCCACCGGCTTTGGGGGCCATCCAGGAATTTTATTTCAGCTTTTATTTCTTCCTTAATTTTATTATCCATCCTGCAATTTAATTAATCCGCAATTACCGGTTTAGCTTTAGTTTTTGCAGGATGTAGCAACTGCTGTACTTCAAAATATTACTGGTTCTTAGTTTTGTTCGTGATTGTTTTTATTTATGTGCAATAAATATGGGCATCTTAATATCGTGTATAACTTCTGATGCAAAACTCTTTCTGAAGAGTTGCGAAAATATTGACCTGGAAAATGAACCCATTACAATAAAACTGTTTGGCCGGCCCATCATCCACTCATTAAAATCTTTTTTATTTTTAAGGTGCAGCGGTTGTATTTTTAAATCAGGGAAATGCCTGGACACCAATTCTGTTATCAGGCTGTATTCCGGCAGGTCATCTTCATGATGGGTTATTGACAAAAGGATGGTTTCTTTTTTAGTCAGCCCAGGAAAAACATAAGCAAACTGTTTGATGGCAAAAACCGAAGATTCAGAACCATCATAGTTTAACAGAACCTGCATGGGTTCTTTATAATTTTCGGGCACCAGCATTACCGGGCATTCTGCTTTTTTTAAAACTTCTTCCAGGTAAAAATTAGGTTGCTCCTTTGCCACATTCTCATAAAACAGATCGCTGCTAACCAGTAATGCATCTGCAAAACGGGTTTCTTCAATTAAAGACGATAACGCCATCAGGTCGGTATCTTTATGAATCCTGAACTCAATGCCTTCGGCAGTACAGGCAT
>JANOVD010000299.1:0-2416 GCA_031417255.1 Chitinophagaceae bacterium | reverse complement strand
GCCTGAACATAAAATCTTTTGGAAAACTATCAATATTTCTTTTTATCGCCTGGTTGAATACCCTTGTTTCCACTTCATACAAACTGGCAATATCAAAGTCAAGCATAACTTTCTCACCCCTTATCTCATAAATCTTATTTTGAATAATCTCAATTTTCATGTTATGCCCTTTTCTTCATCAACAATAAATATACAAAACCGCTCACAATAAACCCAACAAACCAGGCATAATGATACAGGTCAGATATCCAAACTGGAAATGCAGTTGCTGAAACCAATTTTATCTGCAATAAAAAACCCGGGATGTTTGGAATAATGCCAACCAGCAAGGCTATGATGGCGGCTGAATTAAATCCATTCCCAAATCCATAACGACCTCTATGTTGATATAACTCATCAACATTTAATTGCTGTTTGCGAATAAAATAATAATCGGCAATCATAATACCACCCACCGGGCCAAGCAAACTTGAGTATGCGATGAGCCAGGTAAAAATATAACCATTGGGATCTGCAATTAATTTCCAGGGGAAGATCAGGATGCCAATAACACCGGTAATATATCCGCCTGTTCTGAAATTTATTTTTTTAGGTGAGAGGTTTGCAAAATCATTTGCCGGGCTTACGATATTGGCAGCAATATTTGTTGCCAATGTTGAAATGGCAACAGCGATCATAGCAACACTCACCAATAATTTATTTTCGAATTTACCTGCCAGTACAACCGGATCCCAAATGCTTTCGCCGTAAATAATAAATGTGGCCGATGTAACGACAACACCAATAAATGCAAACAAAGTCATGGATGGAGGTAAGCCAATTATTTGTCCGTTGATCTGTGCCTTCTGGCTTTTTGCATAACGTGTAAAATCCGGAATATTTAAAGAAAGTGTTGCCCAAAAACCAACCATGCCTGTTAATGCCGGAAAAAAATATGCCCAGAATGCAGGGCCGGATAATTTTGATGGCTGCGAAAGTATTGGCCCCAAACCATTGCCTGCATTAATTGCCCATACCAACAATGCCAGTGCGGCTAATGGTAAAAAGAAGGCTTTGAATACCAATAATTTTTTTATGCTTTCAACACCCAAATAAACAACCCACATATTCAGCAACCAAAAAAGAAAAAAGCAAATGGCCGGACCGGTGTGCAAACCAAATGAATCGGGAAAGATTTGTGGTAAAGTTGCTAAAGCAGGAATCCAAAGTTTCATCATTTGGTAAATAGCAAATCCGCCGATCCAGGTTTGAATACCAAACCAACCACAGGCAACGATTGCCCTGAGCATGGCTGGAATATTTGCACCTTTCGTACCAAAACTTGCTCTTGCAAAAACTGGAAATGGTATGCCATATTTTGCACCTGCGTGCCCGTTTAATATCATCGGTATCAAAACCACGGTGTTGCCAATAAAGATGGTGAGGATAGATTGCCACCAGTTCATTCCTCCTTCAATCAATGAACTTGCCAGCATGTATGTAGGAATGCAGAGGCTCATGCTTATCCATAAAGCCGCATAGTTCCAGGTGCCCCAGGTACGCTTGTTTTGCGGAATGGGTGCAAGGTCTTCGTTAACGAGAGATGAGTCAGGTATGTTTTGGTTTTCGCTCATGTTTTATTTTTTGGCAAAGAGGATAAAAGAGAAAAGGAGCTGAAAGAGTAGTGTTTTCTCCTTTGTCTCCTTTTCGCCTTTTGACTCTTAGCTAATATTTTCATCGGCAATTAAAATCGCTTCGCTGATTATAGCTAATCCCTCATCAATTTGTTCTTTCGTAACACATAAAGGTGGTGCCACAAAAATATAACTCCACCTTACAAAAGTGTAAAGCCCAAGTTCTTTTAGTTTAGCGGCCACTTTATTCATCACCACCATTTCATCAGGCTTTGCATTGAAAGGAGCAAAAGGTTCTTTGGTAGTTCTGTTCTTAACCAGTTCAATACAACCTAACAAACCAGTATTTCTAAAATCGCCGATGGATGGATGTTTTTGTTTCAGCAACTCCACCTGCTCTTCCATATATTTGCCCATGGCCACTGTATTTTCAATCAGGCCATCATCTTCATAAATTTTTAAAGTGGCCAAAGCTGCAGCGCAACTTACCGGGTGTGCAGAATAAGTTAAACCCAGCGCCATAACATTGTCATCGTATTTTGCGGCGATTTTATCTGTTACCATCAAACAGCCGAAAGGCAGGTAACCACAGGTTAATCCCTTCGCCATGCAGATCATATCCGGTACCATATCATGATTTTGAAAACCAAACCATTTACCGGTGCGGCCAAAGCCACTCATTACTTCATCCATAATTAATAAGATACCATGTTGATTACAGATTTCTCTCACCGCTTTTAGATAACCTTTTGGGTATTGTAAACAACCAGATGAACCTGATTCTCCTTCCAATAAAATGGCAG
>JANOVD010000298.1:0-1592 GCA_031417255.1 Chitinophagaceae bacterium | reverse complement strand
CAGGCATTGTGGCAGGATTATGGGATGTGAATGATGAAACCACCGCATCACTGATGGGATCTTTTTATAAATTATTGAGTAGCGGACAAAATCCTGCAACTGCATTACAGCAGGCTAAATTAAACTGGCTTAAGCAAGCCGGCAGACAGCAATTTCATAAACTACCTTATTACTGGGCGGGCATGGTTTATTACGGCGATAACAATGCTGTTGAAATTAACCGCCAAAGTTTATTAGTAAAATATTGGTGGATAGCAGCTTTAATTACAGCAGGAATAATATTTTTTTTCATTAAAAGAAAAAAGCATCATCATTAAATAACATTCATTTATTTTAATTAAGAAAGCGAAATACTCCACGTGAGATCGTATGGATTATTTTTTCTTTTGGTGCAGCTGAATAAAAAACCAGTGATATAAGGTATTCTTATCCTTTGCGTTTCGTTATAATCAAACTCGATCCTTCCGCTTAAATATGCTTCAACAGAAGAAGTATCAATGCCATGCCATGAAGCCGGTACTACAGCTTTTGTATAACCTATATCATAACGGCGGGTTGCCAACTGTTCAATTATATTTTCAAGCACATCCGGTTTATCAACCGAGGCGGTGAGGTGTAGATCTTTTTTCATGATTTAAGGTTTTAACTGTTGGTTCATTCTTATATCAATGAGATGCAATAATTGTTACCTGGTATAAAAAAATTTTGTTAAACAGAGTAAAAGGAGATGTTAAAATCACTTCAGGCTTTATCAGGCAGATTTGTAAAATATAAAAGCCTCTGAAAATAATGAACAAGGAATGCTGAATGCTGATCGGGAGAGTATTCGTTATTCGAAATTCCTTGTTCCTTGTTCATTATTGCTCTAATCAAAAAAGCCTTCGTTGAAAAACGAAGGCTTTTAGTTGCTGTAGGGGAAGGGATCGAACCTTCACGAGGCAGTTAGCTATAGTACAAAGTTCGGTGGTCGACCCCGGTCGAATCAATATTGCTACTGAGACGGCTCTATGCTACGTTTGTCCTGTTATCCTCACCCCCGAGACAAGGGGGCATGTCTGCCAAAAATTTCATCACCCCACAATTTGTTCCAGTCTGTACCGGATTGTTTGATATCACAAAATTAAGGTAAACCGCCCATACGTTTAATATATTTTACTAAATATTTGGAAATTATAGAAATAATTTAAATATTTGTAAATTGATTTGAAAATAATTCAAAAACACAATCCATAATGGCAAACAAATTAAATCTTGACAAACTCGATCTGCAGATCATTCATGAAATGATGGAGACCTCTGAGATATCTTATGCCGAATTGGGTAAAAAACTCTTTGTTAGCGGCGGTACCATTCATGTACGCATAAAAAAGCTACAGGAATTTGGTATTGTTAGGGGAAATAAAATGGATGTAGATATTAAACAACTGGGTTACGATATCACTGCCTTTGTAGGTATTTATCTGGAAAAAAGTTCGATGTATGATGCTGTTGCCAAAGAGTTGATGAACATTCCGGAAATTGTGCGGTTGAATTATATTACCGGCAACTACAGCATGTTTATTGAAATTGTTTGTAAAGATATTAATCAGCTG
>JANOVD010000297.1:0-2639 GCA_031417255.1 Chitinophagaceae bacterium | reverse complement strand
GCTATGGCGAAACCCGCGCGTTTCTGGATCGGCTGGCGGCGCTCTCCGAGGAAACCGGTTATTTCCCGGACATCGGGTTCGGCACCGGCCACGCCAACGTCACGGTGCACGCGCGCGACGGCAAGGCGCTGAGCGCGGTTGATATCGACTTCGCCCGGCGCGCCAGCGCGCTGGCCATGCCCGGCGCGGCGGACGCATGACGGCCACCGTGATTGCGGTGGCCAATCACAAAGGCGGCGTCGGCAAAACGACGATGGCGATGAACCTGGCTGCGGGCCTGGCGCGCCGTGGCCGGTGCGTGGTACTGGACGTGGACCCGCAGGGCTCGGCCCTGTTGTGGGCGCGCGCCGTCGAGCCGCCACGGTTTCCAGTGGCGGTCGTCAATGGCGCGAGCGGGGTGGAAGGCGAACTTGAGCGCCTGCGTTCGGGGCATGATTACGTGGTGGTGGATTGCCCGCCGGCCACCGATGCCCCGCAGACCGAAGCGGTACTCGCCGACGCCCACGCCTTGCTGATCCCGGTCTTGCCATCCCCCATGGATTTATGGGCCACCGCGCGCATCGAGGAAATGGTCGAGCGCGCTCGCGGCCGCAACGCAGCCTTGCGCGCGCGCCTGGTCGTGAACCAGATTGAAACCAACAACGCGATGTCGCGCGCCGTGGCCGGCGCGCTGACCGCGCTCGCGGTGCCAGCCATGACATCCGGGCTGAAGCGGCGTGCCGCCTACCGCACCGCGGCGCTCGAAGGTTGCAGCGTCTACGACCTCGGCGCACGCGGCCAGGCGGCGGCCGACGAAATCGATTCCGTGATTGAGGAGATGTTGCGCTTATGACCGACAAAGACTTTGCCTCGAAACTCGCCGCCGGTATGCGCCGCGCCAAGGACCCTGCCGCCACAACGGCCACTGTGCCTGCCGCGCCCACACCCGCACCGGCAGCCACACCGTCCGTGAGTGCGCGCGCCGCCAGCCCGTCGGCACCAGCGCGTTCCGGCGCATCGCATTCCGACAGCCCCTGGGCCAACCTGCACCCGACGCGCATTTGGCCAGACTGAATTCGTAAAAACAGCAAAGCCCGGCCCGTCTTCGAGATAATTTTGTGACCACCTCCGCCAAACCGTTAATCAACGTCGCCGTCGCCGTGGTGCAGCGCGCCGACGGCTGCGTGTTGCTGGCCGAGCGCCCCAAGCACAAGGTGTCGGGCGGCTTCTGGGAATTTCCCGGCGGCAAGTTCGACGTGGGCGAGCGTGCCGAGCAGGCGCTGGCGCGCGAGCTGCACGAGGAAGTCGGCGTGGAGCTCGATCGCGCCCAGCCGTGGATGACCTACGACCACGCCTACCCCGACAAGATCGTGCGCCTGCATTTCTTCCGCGTCAGCGCCTGGCACGGCACGCCGCATGGGCGCGAAGGCCAGCGCGTGGCGTGGCAGGACCCGGCGGCGATCACGGTTGCGCCGCTGCTGCCGGCCAACGACAAAATGTTGCAAACGCTCAACCTGCCGTCGGTCTACGCCATCACCCAGGCCGGGAAGTACGGCGTGGCAGAATTCCTGACGCGCCTCGAACAAGCCTTGGCCCGGGGCGCGCGCCTGATTCAAGTGCGCGAACGCGCCATGGCACCGGAACAGCTTGTGCAGTTCGCACGCCGCGTTGCGGAGGTCGCCTACCCATACGGTGCACAAGTGCTGGTGAACGGCGATGAAATGCTGGCGCGCAAGAGCGGCGTTTGCGGCGTGCATTCCACGAGCGCGCAACTGGCACGCCTCACGACCCGTCCGCGCACCCGCCTGTGGGCGGCCTCTTGCCACAACGCCGGGGAAATGGCGCGCGCCGCCGCGCTCGGCGCCGATTTCATCGTGCTCTCGCCGGTGCTGCCCACCGCCACGCATCCCGGGGTGCCGGGCATGGGTTGGGCGCACTTCGCGGAACTGACGCGCAACTGCCCGCTGCCGGTCTACGCCCTGGGTGGCATGAAGCCCGAATTACTCGACGCCGCCAAGCACCACGGCGCGCACGGCATCGCCGTGTTGAGCAGCATTTGGTAAACCCGCGACGATGAGCGCCACACTCGGGAGCGGCACTGGATTGATCGGGACGTTGCAACGTTCGGCGTGGGCACAACGCTTCCTGCCATTTCTCGCCTGGATCGGCGAGCTGCGAGATCGCAAGGTGTTGCGCGCCGATGCCATCGCCGGCATCACCGTGGCGCTGGTGCTGGTGCCGCAATCCATGGCCTATGCCCAGCTCGCTGGTTTGCCGGCTTATTACGGTTTGTACGCCGCGTTCCTGCCGCCGATGGTGGGCGCGCTATTCGGCTCCTCGCGCCAGATGGCGACCGGGCCAGTCGCGGTGGTGTCGCTGCTCACGGCCGCGGCGCTGGAACCGATCGCCGTGGCCGGTTCCGGTGGCTACGTCGCATATGCCATCAGCCTGTCGCTGCTGGTGGGCCTCTTTCAGATGTCGCTCGGGCTGCTGCGTCTTGGCGTGGTGGTCAACTTCCTGTCGCACCCGGTCATTATCGGCTTCACCAACGCCGCCGCCATCATCATCGCCACCTCGCAGCTCGATAAAATCTTCGGCGTGCGCGTGGACAAGGCCGCGCATCATTACGAAACGGTCTGGAATACGTTGGCCGCCATCGC
>JANOVD010000296.1:0-1630 GCA_031417255.1 Chitinophagaceae bacterium | reverse complement strand
CTTGATCGGTCCCCACGTCAGAGAAAGGGAGGTGTTCGAATGAGACGACTGTGGCTCGCTGCTCTCGCCTGTGTATTCGGCCTTGGATTGATCGTCCAGGCCGACATGGCTCAAGCCAGTCTTGAGGATTTACTCTACGAGAAAGGGCAGATTACCAAAGAAGAATGGCTCAAGACCAAAGCCGACCATGAAAAGGAAGAAGCCATTATTCAAGAACGATCCTCGATCAAAAAGTGGTACGACAGAATCAGCATCCGAGGCTATACGCAAATTCGCTATAGTTACCTCACCGGCGAAAATAATCTGGTCAGCGAGTACGATAGCTCCATCGGGAACAACAAAGGCTTTCTGATCCGCCGCGCCCGCCTCATCATCTCCGGCGATATCACCGATTGGTTGTCCATCTACATTCAGCCGGAATTTGCGGGCTCTTCCGGAGGCGACGCTCAAAATAATGTCGTCCAACTCCGCGACGCCTATGCCGATATCTTCCTCACAACGGATAAAGAATTGCGTATTCGAGGCGGGCAATCGAAGGTCCCGTTCGGATTTGAAAACCTCCAGTCCAGTCAACAACGTCTCGCGCTGGACCGGACGGACGCCATCAACAGCGCGGCGCAGGGAGAGCGCGACCTCGGCTTCTTCCTCTATTACACGCCGGTCGAAACCAGAAAAGTATTCAAAAACCTGCTTGAAAAAGGCCTCAAGGGGTCCGGAGACTACGGCGTATTGGGCGTCGGGGTCTATAACGGTCAGACCATCAATGTCTCAGAACGCAATGACGATAAACATGTCGTACTGCATGCCACGTACCCCTTTGAATTACCCTACGGGCAAATCGTGCAAGTCGGAGTGGATGCCTACCGTGGAGTCATCAATGTCTCAACCGCTCCTGGGACGGGAGTAACGGTTCCTACCGGCAACGTGAATATGCTCGACGAGCGAGTCGGCGCACACTTCGTGCTGTATCCGCAACCTTTCGGTTTCCAGGCGGAATGGAACTGGGGACGAGGTCCGGAACTGAACGCAGCCCGCAACGCCATTCAGGAAGGCTATCTCCAAGGTGGATACGTGCAAGCCATGTATAAGTGGAACGATGCCATTCCCTACATCCGTTGGCAAGAATACAACGGCGGAAAGAAGCACCGGACCAATTCACCCTTCAATGTCGTCCGGGAATTAGAAGTCGGGCTGGAATATCAATTCAGCAAGGCGCTCGAACTGACCGTGGCCTATGCCTGGATGAAACGCACGGATACTCAAACCGCGCCATTTTCCATCCGCGATGGTGAGATTCTCCGTACTCAACTGCAGTGGAATTTTTAACGACTGTCTCTGGGAGGAGGGGCTGACGGCCCAATCCTCTCAGCTCAGTCGCTTGGAACCAGCAGAATATCAGGGGAGTTAACGCTTCTGTAACATTCGCGTAATGCACTGGTAACAGAGTACGCCCATCCTTTTAGATGATGTGTATAGATGAAGAAAGGAATCTCAATGAATACATTAACTGCCAGGTCCAGTCTGTGGTGCGTCGCACTTCTTGGTGCCCTTGCTTCGGGTGTCCCATCGGCCTATGCCGATGATGCAATCAAACTCGATCCAGCATTGAAAGCCTACGTCAAAGTCAGCG
>JANOVD010000295.1:0-12270 GCA_031417255.1 Chitinophagaceae bacterium | reverse complement strand
TAAATAAATACAGTTTTGGAATAGCAGTTTTGATGTACAGGAAGTGTTTTACAAATTGCCAGTAGGCAATCAAACTGATAAAAAGAAAAAAATCAGCAAGCAGATAATTTACCAGAGGATATTCCGTAAGCAAGATGAGGTTATTGGCTTCTTCCTGGTAGTTGCAAATAAAAAATGCAGCACCAAATGCAATTGTTATTGAATAGTACAGGTAAGCAATATCCTTTTGATAAACCCACTTTATAAAAATGTAAATAAACATTATAAAAAACATGCCAATGCCAATAAAAAAAAACATGTTATTTATTTTATTGCCGTTTTGATGGTTTTGCTGTAATTCATAAGCCGACACTTTGCTCATGAGGTAAGGCTTAAACTCACTTACATGATATATTGTGCGGTTTTTTATGCTAATGAAAAAAGTGTTAAGCCGGTTTGCAGATAAAGTTATTGTAAGCGCTTCCCGCATGCCATTAAAGGTTAATTGGGAAGCCGGAATTAAATTCCCGCCTTCTGCTATTTTGGTAATACTGCCTGCAATGGCACGATAGACAGTTATATTGTTTTGAAAGCCGGGATAAAAAACAATTCCCGTATCATTTGCGTAATTGCTTTGCACATCAATTTTTATCCAAACCGTATTATTAACCGGTAAATGTTTTGCAACAACCGGAAAATAATGTGAATACAAATGAAATGTTTGTGTTGAGATTGATTCAACAGGTTTAGTGCCTGCTGAATCAATATAGAATGAAGCATCATTAAGATAAAGCGGTATTGGCTGTGATAAATTTTGCGCTTCCCCCAATACAATGGTTTGGGCCATAAGGCACTTATTACTGCAATACAGCAAAATAAAGATTGATATAAATTTTACAAAACATCTGGCCATAAATAAAGGATACAACAAATTAACCTTTTTTTCATTGAGCGGTATATAGAATCACCGGTATTTTAACAGTTAACTAAGTAGATACTACAGCAGGCTAAGTATGGGGCGTTTTTTTACAAGTTGGTTTTACTTTAGCAACATGAACAAAAGAAAAAGCTTAATCGTGTGTGTAGTGATGCTGTTTTTTTTGAGTTGCAGAGGGAATATTGAACAGAGATACATTTCTGAAGTTGTTTTAAATGATAAGACTGAGATTGAATTTAAGGGGCTGAATATAAAAATAAATAAAATTATCTACTGTGCATATCCAAAAAACGATCCTGTGTACGGGTATCATAAAAACACAAAGTTGATACTTTTTGAGATTGAATTGAAATATACGGAATTGGGAGTAGATAAAAAAGGGATGATACCTGATGGGAATTTACTTGTGGGATTACAAGGAGATGCATATCGTTCTTCGCCGGGAGTAATTGCAATGGCACAAAACAGTAAATGTATACAGGGAGATGATATTGCAGGATACAATCAGATATGGAATGGTATAATAGATAAAACAGCTAGGGCCTTTGCACTGGGTTTTGAAGTGCCGGCGAATTTTGTTCCGGATAAGCTTTATTGGAACAACGAATGCAGGGCCAATAATATGTTTTTTATACTGGGAAAAACTAAGAGGTAAATAAATATTTAATAACAATAAAATAAGTTTAAATGAAAAAGTTATTGCTGATCACAACGATCCTTTCTTTCATTTTTATGGATTCTTTTTCACAAGGCTGTCCAAATGGAGAAATAAATATTTCAAGGCAGTCGCAGGTTGATTCCTTTCCTGTTCTGTACCCGGGCTGTATTTATATCAAGGGAGATGTAATCATATCAAGCGGGTTAGATATTACAAACCTCAACGGGTTGAGCCAGATCAAACAAATTACAGGGCATCTTTTGATTAACTTTAACCCGGTACTTACTTCCCTATATGGGTTGCACAGCCTGACCAGTGTTGGAAAATACCTGGAAATGAATAATAACGATGCGTTGAAGGATTTGAAATCTTTAAACTCTCTCGGGTCGGTAGGGACTTACCTGAGAATTTCGGACAACTTTCTGTTAAAAAATCTTGAAGGCCTGAACAATATAGGAACAATAGGAACCGACCTGCGTGTATTTTCAAATCAGCAATTGACCAATATATCGGCATTAAATGGCATAGAAAAAATTCCGGGCAACCTGGTTATTGAAAATAATAACACACTTAGAAACCTGGAAGGCTTAAAGATATTATCCGCCTGTCATTAATAGATATGACGGAGCAAACCGCAAACGTTGATTTTATAAAACCGTTAAAAAATTCATTATGAAAAAAATAATTATAATCTCTTTGCTAACATTTTGTTGCATAAATAATATGAATGCCCAAACTATTATAACAAATGGAACAATGCTTAATAAGGATGCATTTACAAAACCAACAGCAACTTATTTTAGGGTGGTAGTAAAGGGCTTTACCTGCACAAGAGAAACCGCAGATGATATGTTGGAAAGAGACGGTAAAAGAGATGAAATATATTTATCGTCTATCACCAATATGTCGGACAGAGATAATAGCATATCCAGTGAAAAAATAAAGAGAAGAAGCCGTGTGATGGGAGATGTAAATGACCGAAGTAAAGAAGAGCGCCGTGTATTGGCAGGCTCTGCTTTTGGAAAAATGGGAGGGATAGCATCTGGCGATAATATACCCATTAATGAACCATGGAAAAATATACTTAAACCAAAAGCTGATTTACTTCCATTTATATTGTGGGAAGGAAATTTAAAAATTGACAATACTAATATGGTATGGATTTCTCCTGCCATATTTGAGTATGACGGACCAGATGATTTTTTAACTAATTTTTGGAACAATAGCATTTTGGGTAATATTGGCCAAGGGGCCGGATTAGTAGGTAGTTCAATACTAACAGGTGTTTTTGGCGGTGGAGCTGGTAGTTACGATAATGATGCACCTGGTATATTTCCTGCACCAACCTTAGCTCAAAATTATTCTAATATATTTTCAATAATTAACACCAATACTGCAACGCCAGAGCAATTGGTTAATTGGATGCCCTACGGCCTGGATTTTTTTAGTCCAAAAGACAGGCCCATTGGCATACAAAGAGTAAATAAAAATAATAAACAGGTTAATCTTTATAATCCATTAATAATTGACCTGCGTTATACAGATGCTATTAACCTAAGCAATACAGATTTTGGCTATGGCAAAGGAATTATACCAATACGGTATAAAGATATTGATGAGTTAAAAGGCGATTACACTTTGTATGTAGCTGTAGAAGAAGTAAAAGATGTATCCGAAAAAAACCTGATAAACATTATCAGCAACGAATCATTCGACAATCTTCAAACCTACACATTACGCAACGCTAATGCACAAGATAAATATGCCGATATATTAAATGGCAGTGATGCTAATGGAACTTTTGTAGTATTAAACAATGCCAATTATGCTAACAGCCAAAAATTTAAAATACGAAAAGCCAATGACGACTATTTTTATTTTACCAATGTAATGACTAATAAAAATTTAGATGTATTATTTAAGGAGTTCAATGGCGCTAATATTAGTATTAATCAACGAATCGAAAGCGGTAACGACTTTACCAACTGGCAACAATGGAAAATTATTCGCTACTGCGATGGCTCTTATTTTTTCCTGAACAAAAAAACAAATAAGGTAATAGAAGTTTATAATGCAGCAACTGCAGTACTTTCGCCTTTGGGACAAATGTCAAATAATTTGGATGCTAACCAGCGTTGGTTTATAGAAAAATAAATGAATTATCAATAATAAACAATATTATAAATTAACTCGATTATTATGAAAAAAATAATCGTATCTGTATTTGTAATGCTGTGTATGGGAATGGTAGTTTATGCCCGGGTTGAGCCGCTTCCAAACGATGCCCAAACAGCTCAACAAATTAACGCATACAAATTCAACGCAAACGATTTATTCACATTATTTAATGCACCCACCAATTTTGTGGTAGATGTTCAGGACGATCTTTTGTACAAGGGTACCGAAGTAAGGCAGGTTCACCCGTATGGAGCCCAGCTTTTGAATGACGGGCATAATCAGAAATGGGTGTTTTTGTATACAGATATAAAGAGAGGATTACCTTTTTACAGGATTATGAATTACAGATTCCGCAGATTTTTAACCGCAGGCAATACCGATGGTTCTTTTGTAACTACCGAAAGTTTTTGCATGGTAAATCAAGGCAGCCCCGATGTTCAATTGTGGTTTATCATAACTTCCATCTGGGAACAAGACACATATATTATTATCAATAAAAATACCGGCCAGGCATTTACCGCTAAAGACAGGGGTACTGCAAATGGTACTTTACTGATTATGGTAGATACCAGGATGGAGAAAACCAGCGCTGGGTGATAAAATAATACAATTACGTTTTGTTAAACCGATAAATATTTATCAATTAAAAAAAGGGTATGAAAAATTTACTGACTTTATTTTTTATTTTGATTACAACTGTTGTTTTTGGACAGACAAAATTTGTACATACTACCTCCGTTCTTAATATCAACGCTAACAGTAGTTTTTTAGATGCAGATGGATTAAATGGCAATGCCAATGCAATTATTGTGGTGGAGTATGATGCTTTAGCAAGAACTGCAAACCCACATCCGGTAGGCGTTTGGTACAATGGAAGTAAATGGGGAGTGTTTAACCAGGACATGGCCGCCATGCCATCCCGAATTACATTTACCATAACCTGGAAAAAACCGGATGCCAATACATTTTTGCAGCAAGCATCTGCAAAATCTATAAACAACGGAAGATTTGTATTAAACCATCCGCTATTAGACAATAATTCAATTGCTTCCTTTTATGCTTCACAGGTTTGGAACCCGGGTGGCTCAGGCGGCATTTATAACAATTCAGAAATAACAGTTGAATACGACAAAAGCCTTGCCAGGTGGGTGGTAAAAAATAGTAACGGATCTTCCATTCCTGATGGTGCTGCTTTCAATCTGTTAATCGTTTCAGATAAAAATGCAGGCAATTCAATTATCAACCCGGCAGTAAATAATATTGACCCCGCCATCATCAAAGCCGGTAAGGGTATTAATAATCCTCCTGTTAATAATACCCCCGTAGTAAATATTGACCCCGCAGTAATTACAAATGCTCAGCTTGTTGTACTTACAAATACGGATTTTGAAGACGGCTTACATCAATGGACAGCCACAGGTACTGCTTTTAATAACCAGCCTGTGCAGGGCAACACAGTAACTACTGACAGGGTATTGCGGGGAATGGAATATAACAGCGGAGGTATTGGTGGGGATTACTGGAAAGGGCTGACTTATCCCATTGGTATAAAAAACGAATCATGGATAGGCACTTATGAAAACGGAAATGGCGATGCACCAGTGGGTACCATTACATCATGGAAATTTATTGCAAATAAAATGTACCTGACTTTCTTATTAGGGGGCGGAAAAGATTTTAATAAACTATATGTAGAATTGCAGGTAAAAAAATCAGATTATGAAGCAGCATGGGGTGCCGGTAAAAGTGGTTTGTTTGGAAATACCGAAGATGGTTTTACAAGAGTAAACCGTATCACACCGTCATTAAATTCTGAAGAAATGTTTCGTTACTTTTTTGATTTGAATGCAGAATTGAATAACAAGTTTGTGGGCAAAGTAATACGTATAAAAATTGTTGACGATAAAACAACCGGCTGGGGACATATTAATGCCGATGATTTTTCGTTAAGAGACAACCTGAATGATTTTATTGCCATTACAAAAGATGGCTTTGGCTTATATGCCGATAAAGACAAACCGGTGTGGGGCTATTTAGACAGCCATGCACACCCGGGTGCTGATGAAGCTTTTGGAAAAAATTATTATGTAGGCAGCAGCAATACCCCCTTGAGTACAACATGGAGCAATGAAGTATGCACCCGCAGCCATACCTGGGGTGCAACACTGGATGGGTTCACAAATACATTTGACCCTCATAAATTTTTTGATGGTGGCTGGCCCGATATGTGGGGCTTTCCAAAGTTTAATGGAAAGATGCACCAGAAATACCAGGTGGACCTGATTAAAAGAGCATGGCAGGGCGGATTAAAAATATTTTGTGCTCTTGGTGTCAATAACATGTATATCGCTACAAGAGCATTAGGACATAACTCAAATGGCGAAGGATTAGATGATGAATCTGTATTAATCCGCCAAACAGAGGTAATGAAAGCCATGGCAAGTACCAACAGCGATTGGATGGAAATAGCCTACACACCCTCCGATGCAAGGCGCATTATTTTTGAGGGAAAACTTTGTGTTATACTGGGAGTGGAAAATGATGTGTTTGGAAATTTTAAATCGCCTGATTGTAATTGGAGTAACAGAGCAGGAGACAGGCCATTAATTAATATTACGGCTGCTGATGCCAATGAAAAGATAGAAAGTAAATTAAACGAATATTATGCAATGGGGCTGAGGCAAATACTGCCGCTGCATTATCTAAGCAAACCATTTGGTGGCACAGCCGCATTTAATGGCAATACATTTTTACCCCAAATGGAATTTTATAACAATGTCAGGGTTAAAACAGGGGTACCTGACAGAATCGGCTTCAGCCTTTACGAAGACTTTCCAACCGGCCCGGCTTTCATTGGAAGCTTTGCAGGTTATTCAGCATATGCCGCAAGAATTCAAAAACAGGATGAGGGTGCCGAAATAAGTATGGTAAATGCTGATGGGCTTACGCCTGTTGGAAATATTTTATTCAAAAAACTTATGAAGAAGGGATTTATTATTGACCAGGAGCATGCAAGTTATCAGAGTAAAAGAGATATGTTCCGCATCTCATCAGAAAATGGGAATTATCCAATCATGGCTTCACATGTTGGCCCACAGGGACTTTCATTTATCTGGACCGGGGCGCCTGTACGTTACAGTGGAAGCCATGAAGAAAAAATCAGAAACTTTAATACAAGTACCATACGCTATGTGGCGCATGAAATGGAACTGAATGATGAAAGTTATAATGGTATAAGAGAAACACAGGGAACTGTTGGCGTATTTACGTTATCAAATCATAAAAGAAAATACACCGGCCGTTGGGGTGATTTTTTAAATGATTGCCCGGGTTCTTCCAAAACCGTGGCACAAATGTATTGCTACAGTTTAGATAAAATGAATGGTAAAGGCGTAGGGCTTGCAAGTGATTTGCCAATGGTGGATGGCGTAAGCCCTAGATTTGGCCCTTATGCTGCATGGGCATTAACAACGGAGGAGTCAGATTTATTAAAAAAAGATTTACGCACCACAAACCGGTATGCCCAAACTAATGGTATAAAATATGATGTGCCCAAACGTGGTTATCATGAAGAATTTTTTAAGGGGGCACAGGTAGATGGATTTGAAGAAGATGTTTGGAATGCTTTGGCAGCAACTGAGAGTGGTGTTTCTTTTAATGCATTGCCTGTTGGCAGGGTTCAAAATTTAGCCAAAGGGATGGCAGCAAATTCTGAAAATGAAATTGACAGGTGGAGCATATTATTAGGTGAAGGTGCCTGGGAGCAGGCCGCCATGTATTGTTTAAAAAATAATGTTCAGCCCGAAAGTATTACTATACATGATGAAGGAGCTAAAAGGGAAATTAGAATACTTTACACAAAAATTTTACCGGTTTGGAATTTGTGGAAAGCCAAAAACGGAAACAACGAACAACTCAGAAGGCATATTACCGGCAACAGGCACTGGGATTTTAACTTAGATGGATTGGCGCATTACGGAATGATGCCTGATTTGTTGCAGGACCTTAAGAATATCGGCTTTAATACTTTACAACTCAATCCATTGTTTTCATCTGCCGAAGATTATATTAAAATGTGGGAAAGAGCAGAAGCCATTAAATTATTGGTTAGGGATTAATTGTATTTCAGAATTTTGTGAGGCAAAATAGTAAATGTAAAAGGTTTATTCATCTTAACTGCCTTTATCACCCACAAACCACTGCTCTTTATAGCCTCACCCTCCCGAACTTCGTTCTTTACTTTCTTCCGCTATCGCGGAATCAGTAACCTCTCCCAAAGAGAGGGAGCGGCGCTGCAATACAAATCCAAACTTTACCTCTTCCATATCTTCATCAATAATTAACCCAACACATTTTGTAAAATTTGCTTTGATAGTGATATTAATATTCTTTAATTCCTTTATCCCCCACAAACCACTGCTCTTTATTTTTAAACAGCACATTAAAAGTAGTTAGCGATCCATAGCAACGGGTAATGTATTGCTGTATGTTTACTTTTTCTTCGTCGGTAAGTTTTTTGTGGCTGTTTATGTTTTGTTCCAGCACCCGAAGCCTGTCTCGCAGCATTACAATTTTGTGAAAGAAATCATCAATAGGAATTTCTTTTGGCTTTAGTGTTTTATCTGCAGTTTGCAAACTCATGGTGCCACCAATCCATTTATCGCCAATGGGTACAATTTCGGTAACATCGCTCCACTGCCTTAAAATTTTTAATAAAGATTTTTCTACTGCAGAAACAGTTTCTACTTCTGTGGTTACATTTTCGGCAATGATCTCATCAAGGTGTTCATCGGTTTTATCAATTTCTTTTATGCCGTGATGGATAAATGAAATGAGATAGGTTGCGTATTTAACGCCCACAATTACACCCGGTCCGTATTGTGTGTGCTGCAGCCTGGTGCCAATGCCCAGGGTAAGTTGGTTCTCTTCCATAATTTAATTTTCTTTTTTTGCCTTTGCGGCTTCCTGCGTTAATAATTCAATTTTAAAAGCGTACGACGAATTTAAAATATATTTATTAAAGGTAACTTCATCGGCAGTACTGGCAAATTCGTAAGTAGGTAAATAACGAACCATAAAAGTATCCAGCTCGGCTCCCTGTAGCTGGGTAATACGCCGCACAAAATTTTTATTAAAGCGATAGCTTAAGAAATGATCCTGCTCCTGCTGCTCAAGCCTTGCCTGGAAAGCTTTTAACTGCCTGTTTCTTTTAAAACGGAACATGTTGATGATCTCGTTCACATCGGCACCCACAGCGCCGCTGGGCGAAATACTGGTGCGTATTGTTGGTTTCCTGTAATTATAAACATCTTCATAAACCATCCGGTTTTCCATAGAATCCTGCCGGTACGACCGGGCAAATACCACCACTTCCTTTAAAGTGCTGTATCCTCCTTTTACTCGAACACGCAATGAAATATCAAATTGCCTAAGATCGGCAATATCTTTTACTGCAAATTTTTGTGTTGGTTTATTTTGATAAATAAAACAGAGAGAGTCTTTTTCTGTTACGGAAATTTTATAGTTGCCCATCGAATCGGTTGTGGTAAACTTTCCGCCGGTACTTTCAACCCGTACAAATTCTACATAATTTTTTTTAGAAGAATCAAACACGGTTCCCGTAACGGTTAACTGGGCAGATGACTGAACTGCAGCACAAATAAAACAAAGAAGGAGTAAAAATATTTTTTGAAATAACAGCAACAGGTTTAAAAATTAGTTTTGGGTAAAAATACAGTAACCATGTATAACCGCCTTTGTTACTGTTGTGTTTTAACTGCGATTTTGCTTTTCTGCTAAACCGGCAATCACTTTTGAATAGTGTGCATGTTCCAGTACATGTATTTTTTGTGCAAGTGTTTCGGGTGTGTCATTTTGATCTACGGCGCATTTTGCCTGAAAGATAATTTCTCCGTGATCGTACAGCTCATCCACATAATGAACGGTTATACCGCTTTCATTTTCGCCGGCAGCAATTACAGCTTCGTGTACTTTATTGCCATACATGCCTTTGCCGCCATATTTTGGTAACAATGCCGGATGAATATTGATGATCTTTTTGGGATATGCATGTATTACCGGCAAAGGTATTTTCCATAAAAAACCGGCCAACACAATAAAGTCAATTTTGTGTTTTTGTAATTGGGGTAAATAGTTATCGCCGTTAAAAAATCTTTCTTTTTCTATTAATAAAGATGGGATACCAGCTTTTTCGGCAATGGCCAACACACCTGCACCGGGTTTGTTGCAAACAACTAAGGCAACAGTATAAGGCGCCTCATTCGCTTCGTTCTTCGCCTCACCCCTCTCCATTTGGAGAGGGGCCGGGGGTGAGGTTGTAATTATCTGCTCAGCATTTGAACCTGCACCACTGGCAAAAATGGCAATTTTTGTAAGTTTCTTTTTTTGTTTACTTCTCCCACTCATCTTTCCCCATATCTTTTTAATATAATTTTTAAAAAAACCAAACTGACCAAAAGGAATACTGATCAATAAAACGCATAGCGGCCAGAGCAGGGTTACCAGGATAAGATACAATACAATCCACACAGCCCCTTTTTCTAAATCGGTCCACAATAAAATCTTCCTGCCTGCATAACCACAAAGGCTTCCTCCTAATGCAAAGGTTGCAATAATGAGCAGCAGGTTAATGCCATTAACCTTCCAGCGGGCCTTAAGTTTTTGTAACATGCGGCAAAAGTGATGTAAAAAACTGTGAAATAATGCCGAAAACAGAAAAATTTTTAAATCAAAAAACTGTTTACAAATACATGACAATTACCATACAGGCTATCATGCAAATCGCTGAAACTCATGCTGGATAAGGGAAAAAAAAATTCGGGAATGTTGATATATTGTCAGCATCCTGTCTTATTTTTGCAACCGAATCAGGATATTTTTCCACTTTAGCCCCGATATAACTGTATGAGTCGCTATAGAAAAATCTTTAACAGCATATTTACAAGTATTTTTTTAGTTGTTTTACTGTCTATTAATGTACAATCTTTTGCCCAGGATGGGAAAGCACTGTTTAGCGCAAACTGCGCCAGTTGCCATAAAGTTGATAAGCCCTTTACCGGCCCTGCATTAAAAGGTTGGAAAGACAGGGTACCCGGCGGTGAGTGGATTTACAAATGGGTGGGTAATTCAGCAAGTTTGATTGCGAGTGGCGATGCTTATGCAAAAAAAGTGTGGGAGGCAAATGAGAAAAAAACGATGACCGCTTTTAGCAGCCAGCTTAAGAAAGATGATATTGACGCTATTATGAAGTATGTGGATGATTGGACTCCGCCAATAGTTGATATCAAAGTAACTCCAGAAAGCGATGACTCACTTCTATTTGGAATTTTAACCCTTGTTTTAGCACTTATTGCTTTCATATTATTACAGGTTAACAGCAACCTCCGCAAATTATCTGATGAAAAAGAAGGTGTGTTTCGCAGCGAACCTGTTCCTGTTTATAAAAACAAGACTTATATAATGACAGGTATCTTGCTGTTGTTTACTTTGGCAGGATATTTCTTTGTTGACGCTGCTATCGGCCTACAACGTCAGCAAAACTATCAGCCCGAGCAACCCATATTTTATTCGCATAAAGTACACGCCGGTACCAACCAGATCAGTTGTTTGTATTGCCATGGCGGTGCACAGGATAGTAAGCAGGCGGGCATTCCAGCGGTTAACACCTGTATGAACTGTCATAAAGCCATTGATAAATACGAAGGCCCCGATCAACTGGTAAGAGAAGATGGAACTAAAGTAGATGGTACAGCCGAAATTCAAAAATTATATGCTTATGCAGGCTGGAACACGACTACAAAAAAATACAATCCCGATAATAATAACGACGGAATTCCCGATGGAGCCAAACCCATTGAATGGATAAAAATTCATAACCTGCCCGATCATGTTTACTTTAACCATAGCCAGCACATTAAAGTAGGTAAACAGGATTGCCAAACCTGCCATGGTAACATACAGGAAATGCCCGAGGTTTACCAGTTCTCAGCTTTAAGCATGGGATGGTGTATAAACTGCCACAGGGATACAAAAGTTGATTTTTACGATAAGGAAAATAAGACAGGAAATAAATTTTACAGCATTTACGAGAAATTCCACAAAGACCTGAAGAATCATAAAATGGATAGTGTAACGGTTGAAGCAATTGGTGGAACGGAATGTCAGAAATGTCACTATTAAAATTAATTAGCTGATTAGCTAATTCGATAATATGCTAATAGAGGGCTCAACAAATAAAAAGGGCTTTTGAAATTAATACATCAGCAAATTATCTTATCAGCACATTAGCACATTAGATAAAAATATGAGTAATAAAAAGTACTGGCAAAGTTTTGGAGAACTGAATCAAACTAAAAATTTTCAGGAATCATCCAAAAACGAGTTTAAAGAAGAGCTGCTTCCTTTAGCTGATCTTGATGATAAAGGTATTTTAGATGCCAAAACACCACGCAGGGATTTTTTGAAATATCTTGGCTTTAGCACCGCTGCTGCTGCATTA